>RFVE01000050.1 GCA_009922585.1 Planctomycetia bacterium | reverse complement strand
ACTCGTGTGACGGCTACCAGCTTGAGCTGCAGCTGCTTCAAAGTGGAAATCTCATGCACACACAACCAGCAACAGCGACCACACCCGATCGAGCGGGCTGGGGAGAATTGCCCCGGGCCGTGGCAACCGTCTTGCTGGCGGTCTATCTGGTCGGACTCGGGCTGACCGTGGCGGGCAACTCGGGGAGTGGGGGCTCGCTGCTCATCGGGGTGATCAAGGGGAGACTGTTTTCCCCCTGGCTCGTGCCGGCCTGGCTCGACCTCGGCTTCGACCATCCAGTCACCTACGGGCAGCAGGCTGACGCCGATCATCGGCTGGAGGTTCGGCCCCATGGTGACGAGATCTGGCAGGCCGGTCCCGGTACGAACACGGGCGGCCCCCGGGCAGCCCGCTGGCAGCGGCTGCTACGGGCGGTTGTCGCCAGCGAACAAGAGCCGGGCCGTGAGGGCCTGCTGCCGGCTGGTTTCGGGACGGCACTCTTCGCTGCTTGCGGCAGTGATGATGTCGACATTCGGATTCTGATTCAGCCCCGGCCGGAGCGGCAGCTACCGCTGGCCCTTGCTGACCCCGTGGTGGCCTATCAGGCACGTCTCCGACGGCTCTCAAGCGGTGAACTGCAGCTGATCAAGACCGAGGCGCACCGCGAGGTGGCACCGGTGGCTCCGTCAGGAGAGACGCCATGAATCAGCCGGCTGAGACACCGGCCGAGGGGGCTTCGGCTGCGCTCGCTCGGACCTGGGAAGCCTTCTGGTTCACGCCAGCGGACAGCCGGCCGCTGGCCATGGTCCGATTCGCCGCTGGCGGCATCGGGCTACTGGCCTGCGGAACGTATGCTGCGGACCTGACCGACTGGTTCGGGCCAGCGGGCCTACTGCCAGCCGAAACAGTTGCAGCCTGGCGGAGCCCGTTGGCATTCTCGGTGTTCGACGGCTGCGGGAGTGTCACTTCGCTCTGGGTGCTCTATGTGCTGCTGGCAGTCCTGTTTGGACTGCTGACGATCGGGCTGCTGACACCGGTGGTGACGCTGCTTGCCGCAATTGGCTGGTCGGCCCTGCTGCACCGTGGGCCGATGCTGGCCGGGCCGGCCGATGACTGCCTGGCGGTACTCCTCTGGTGCCTGGTGCCGGGGACGTCGGGCGAGCATTACTCGTGTGACGCCTGGCTGCATGATCGGCTGGGCTGGGATGTGGCCCGTCCCCGTGTACGCACCCGACTGACGATCGGCCTGCTGCAGATCCATGCAGCGGTGATTGCCGCGGCGGCCGTTGTCGCCCAACTCAAAGGGGACGTCTGGTGGAACGGCACCGGCCTCTGGTGGGCGGCCACCCGCGAGGCCGGTCGGCTGGTAGACCTCACCGGCCCGCTGCTTGCGTCGGAATATCTCTGCAACCTACTCAGCCAGGGAATCGTTGCCTGGGAGCTATTCTTCGCCATCGCGATCTGGTTTGCTCCAACCCAGCGACTGGTCGCCCGGGCGGCGGTTGTGGCCTGGCCCGTAATCGGCCTGCTGATTGCCGAACCAATCTGGGGGCTCACCCTGGCCTGCTTTACTCTGCCACTGTCCGGCTGGTTCTCAGCGACCGCTGAGTAGTTGCTCAAAGCTCGCCTCATCGAGAACTGTCACGCCAAGCTTTTCAGCTTTGGCAAGCTTGCTGCCTGCTTCTTCACCGGCGACGAGGTAGTCCGTTTTCTTGGAGACACTCGACGCGGCCCGACCACCCGCCTGCTGGATCGCGGCCTCCGCCTCCTGGCGGGTGTAGCCGGCAAGCGTGCCGGTCACCACCAACGTCTTGCCGGTGAGGGGCCCGTCACTGGCCCGCTCCTCAGCTGGCACCTCCATCGTTACTCCGACGGCGGCCAGGCGATCGATCACCCCCCGGCCATAGTCACTGGCAAGCCAGTCATGGACGCTCGCCGCGATCACGTCGCCAATTTCATGGACGGCCGCAAGCTCCTCGACCGGCGCCTGCCGCAAGGCGTCGATCGACGGAAACCGCCGAGCCAGCAGCATCGCCACCCGCGGGCCAACGTGCCGGATGCCGAGGGCATTGAGCAGTCGCACGAGGCCACGGTCGCGGCTGGCGGCAATCTGCGTTACCAGATTTTCAGCAGATTTTTTCCCCATCCGCTCAAGCGTGATGAGCTGGTCGGTCGTCAACCGATAGAGATCGGCGTAGTCGTTCACTAGGCGAGTCGCCACGAACTGCTCGACAAGTTTGTCCCCCAGCCCCTCGATATCCATCGCGTTGCGTGAGGCAAAAAACTTCAGCCGCTCCCGCTGCCTAGCAGGACAGTGCACATTCGGGCAGCGGATGTAGACGCCTTCCTCATCCCGCACCAGTGGCGTGGCACACTCGGGGCATACGGTCGGCGGGTGCCAGGCGGCCAGCCGCTTCGTGCGGAGATGCTTTTCGACACGCACCACGTGGGGAATCACCTTCCCCGCCTTTTCCACGACCAGCACATCCCCGACGCGAATATCCTTGCGGGCCACCTCGTCGGCGTTGTGCAGGCTAGCCCGGCGAACAATGGTGCCGGCCAGTTCGACTGGCTCGAGGTCGGCCACCGGCGTGACGGTACCTCCGCGACCGACCTGGACCCGAATGCCGGCCAGCTGCGTCGTCGCCTCGAACTTTTCAAACTTCCAGGCGATCGCCCACCGTGGGCTTTTGGCGGTGGTGCCCAGCTGCCGCTGCTGATCGAAACGATCGACCTTCACCACGAACCCATCAACCTCGAAATCAAGTTCATGCAGCTGCTCAATCAGCTCGGTTCCGGCGTCGATCAGCCCATCAACCGACTCAAACCGCCGGGTGCGGGGTGCCACTGGCAGGCCCGCTGCCGTCGCCCAGGTATAGAGATCGGTCTGTGACGAGACCGGCAGATCGCCAGTGTCGCCTACCCCATGGCAAAAGAACCGCAGCGGTCGGCTGCCGCATTCCCGGGGATCGAGCAGGCGGATACTGCCGGCTGTCACGTTGCGGGTGTTGGCAAACGGCGGCAGGCCTCGGGCCGTCTGGGCCTCGTTAAGCGTGACGAGGGCGGAGTTTGTCATGAAGATCTCACCCCGGACCTCGATCAACGGCGGGGGATCGGCAAGGTCGAGCGAGAGTGGAATTGCCGGGATGGTCCGGGCGTTGTGGGTGATGTCGTCCCCCACCGTGCCGTTGCCCCGGGTGGCGGCCAGGCTCAGCTGGCCCGCTTCATACGTCAGTGCCACCGCCACACCGTCAATCTTGAGCTCCAGCACCCACTCGATCGGCCGGGCGTCGCCAGCGTCACGGAGCAGCTTTTCGGTTCGCTTGCCCCAGGCCTTCAGATCGGTGGTGCTATAGGTGTTATCGATTGATAGCATCGGCAGCCGGTGCCGCACCGGTTGCAGGTCGGACACCGGCTCACCACCGACCCGCTGCGTTGGGCTATCAGAAGTGACCAGATCAGGATGAGCCTGCTCAAGCTGCCGGAGCTGTTCCAGCAGCTGGTCGTATGCAAGGTCAGAAATCTCCGGCGCAGCTTCGACGTAATAAAGCCGGTCGTGGTGCCGGATCTGCTCGCGGAGATCGGCAAGCTGCCGGGCAACGCCGCTCACGGGGAATCTGCCCCAGCGGGAGGCTGACCGTCGTTGTCGGCCGATTTGCCCGCGTCGGCTGCTCGACGGGCCGCCTGCTCCGCCTCGCGGTCTCGCCGCAGCCGCTCGCCCGCAAAGTGATCGACGGCAACCGCCCCCACGGTGGCGATCGCCAGCACGATCAGCTGCCCCGCCAGCAGGCTGGTACCGTGGCGGTCCATGAGCTGCTCCAGCGGATGGTTCCGCTGGGCGGCGGTCGGCTCAGGCCGGATCCCTCGCAGCACCGACATGCAGTAGCTTGCCGCCGTGATTGTAAAGAGAAAGCCGACAATGCCGAGCACGACGTAGAACGGATTGGTCGGTTGTTTCCGCATGATGCCGAAGTATAGGGCGGACACGGGTGAGTTGCAGCGATGATCTGCCAGACCAGGAACCGGCGGCTGCCTGGCCAACCGTGCTGCCTATCCAGTCGCTTCCGCTCCTGGCTTCCGATGAATCCGGAACGCACTCACGCTGGACGAGGCGAGAGGGTGGTGAATGCTCGAGGAGCGTTGGGCGTATCCTCGCCCGGTGACGAGACTTTCACCACCCCCGAGCTGGAAAAAAACAAAGGCTAACTACTGCCTCGCTACCGCGGGTAAAAGCCTACGCGGCGTCGGCGCGGCTAAGGGCCGTTTCGACCGCCTGCATCACCTGATCGACACTGATGGCTGCCATTGCCGCCGTGTCGGTCTTTCGGTCCTCCCACCGCGGCCGCAGGTCGGCTGGTGGTTCGACGATGACATGGCCGCGACCGTAGGGGCCGTTCCGCTCGGCGGGCACCGGGCCGAACAGGCCGACGCAGCGGGCCCCAACTGCCGCGGCCAGATGCAGGGGGCCGGTATCGCCCGAGACGACTAACGGACTCATGCGGAAGAGCTCTCCCAGATCCTGGAGGCTGGTGGCGGGGGCCAGGGTAGCGGCATCCCCGGCAACCGTGACAATCTCTCGGGCGGTCGCCTCCTCAGCTGCTCCTCCCCAGATGACCAGTGAACGGACACCGCGGTGCCGCCACATGGCCTGCGCGAGGGCCGCAAAGCGATCCGGGGGCCACCGCTTCGAAGCCCAGCCGGCCCCTGGATTGATCACCAATGGGGCTCCCTGCTGTTGCAGCGGTTCAAGCCAGCTCGCAACCCGCTGCCGGCTGACAGGCCAACGTGGCATGTCAAAGCTGACTGCGGGGTTTTCAAGACCCAGCGGGGCAAGCAGATCAAGGTTGCGATCGACAACATGGCTGGCCGCGGCACGTACCCGCCGGTTGCTTGCCAGCCAGGAGCACTCGCGAGCTTCGGGCCGGGCGTGACTAATGCGCAGCGGGCTGCCCGACAGGACCGTGGCGACCCCGCTCTTGAGCAATCCCTGTAAGTCGAGCGTCACATCGGGACGGAACCGCTTCAGGTCCCGCCGCAGCCCAGCGACCTGCCTGGGCGACTTGAGCCAGCCACGGGGCAGACGGAAGAGATGGTCGATCGCCCGGTGACCAGCCAGTACATCGGCCGATCGCCCCTCCACCACCCAGCCAATGGAACTGCCGGGAAAGGCCCGCTTCAGGGCAACAGCCGTCGGGATGCCGTGCAGCACGTCACCGATTGCGGAGAGCTTGACAATGACAATTGAGCGGGGTGCATCCATGCGCCACCAAAAAGTTTGCCTACGGGGGCGAAGGCCGAGTAACCCCGCGGTTCACAATCCTTGGAAACCCGAAGAAGCATTTATTTTCAGCCACCTCCCGTTCAGTGACAAGTTCAATTTCGGTAAGACTTTTGTTAGTCGGCAGCTAGGCCCGCCAGATCGCAGAGCAGCGATTCAGTAACCGGCTGGGGGCAACTCCAGACCAGAAAGAACATCGATTCGCGGAGCAGCCGTTCGGCTGGGTGGCCGACCACGAAGCCAGCGCCTTTCGAGGCGGTTAATGATGCCTGGGCAGCCCGAGTGACGAGGCTGTTGGCCCGCTGCCGCAGGTTGTTGCGGCTGGCAGCATCGCAGCCGCTGCGGGCGGCCTGCTGAAACTCAAGCCCGAGGGCATCGGCCTCCCGCCGCAGTTCTGCGACGACCAGCCCTAGCGAGTGACGGCGGTCAGCTTCATGGTCAATCAGCCGCAAAGCGGCCCGGGTGCTGCCAAGGGCAAGCGCCGTGGTGCCCAGTCCACCAGTCTGCCCGGCCGGGCCAGTCGGAGGAATTTCCGCAACGACAGGGACATCCTCCAGCCGCACACAAGAAGTCCGGCTACCTGAAAGGGCCAGCATCTCCAACGGGGGTTCGACAATGACGCCAGGGCTCGCCGTTTCAATCGCGAAGAATCGCGGCTCTGCCTCGCCACTGGAAAGCCTGGCTACTGCCCCGGTGACGATCGTCTGCACGCTGTCGGCGCCAGTGACCCAAGGACAGACTCCGCTGAGCCTCCAGCCGTCGGGCCCGGCGGTCGCACTTACCGCGGGCCGAGCAAGGTGCTGCCGACTCGTCGTCAGCTGGGAAATACCCACCGTGGTGAACTGCCGGCCGGCGGCCAGGGCAGGCAGGAGCCGCTGCCGGCTGACGGCATCAGTTCGGCCGAGAATCCGCACAGCACTGGCCCACTGCGTGAGCGCCAGCGCCGAGGTCAGGCACCGCGAGGCAACCTCGACCAGTAGGTCCATGATGGCCGGCTCAGCCGCAGCCGTGCCACCGTCGGCCGGGGCAATCCAGCCGGCCAGGCAGCCGCTTTCAGCGAACGCCTGAAAAACCCCGCTCCGCCAGGGTCCGACCGTCCGGGTGGTGTCGGCACGTTCGGCAACCTGCTCACAGAGTGAGGCGAGGGCCGTTCCGGTCGGAAAGGGGCGGGGAAAATCGTTGTCCATAGCCACAAGCATACCGCTCCCACAGTTGGATCAGTTGCCGGAACGCGGAACCGCGACACACTCTTTTTTTCGGGGGGAGCGAACAAGGTGGGAACGGCGATATACTCTAGGTCCTTCTGGCTGGTGCCCCGCCCTCTCCACACCCCCTCTTGGAGTCTCACCATGAGCCATGCCGAGGATCTCGAACTGCAGGATGTTGCTCCTCTGACCACGCACCCCAAGTCGACGCTCACGCTCGACGAGTTGTCCCCTCAGACGCTCTACGCAAAGTGCACAGCACTGGCCCGCAACCTCTGGTGGAGTTGGCACCCTGAGGTAACCAACCTCTTCCGTGAGCTTGACCCGGTCCGGTGGCGGCAGCTTGATCACAACCCGATTGCCCTGCTGGCTGAATTCACACCCGAACGACTTGAGGCCCGGGCAGCTGAACTGGTGCTTTACAGTCGGATCAATCAGGCGCACCGCCGGCTGAAGGAGTACATGGCCGGCAAGTCGACCTGGAGCAGCATCAATGCCGGTGTGCTCGGGTCGAAACCGGTGGTCTACTTCTCGGCTGAGTTCGGCATTCACGAGTCGGTGCCGATCTATTCCGGCGGCCTCGGGGTGCTTGCCGGTGACCATGTGAAGAGTGCCAGTGGCCTCGGCATTCCGCTGATCGCGGTCGGGCTCTTCTACAACCAGGGCTACTTCCGACAGCAGCTCGACATCGACGGCTATCAGCACGAGGAATACCTCGACTCGCGGGTTGACCTGCTGCCGCTAGAGCCAGCGGTCGATCCGGAGGGCCAGCCGATTGTGGTGTCGGTCGACACCCGCTCGGGCCCAATTCAAGCCAAGGTCTGGCAGATGGCAGTGGGCCGGGTGAAGCTGTTCCTGCTGGACTGTGACATCGAGGGCAACAAGCCGGAGGACCGCGAGCTGACCAGCCGTCTTTACGGTGGTGACAGCCGGACCCGCATCCGGCAGGAAATGGTCCTCGGGGTCGGGGGCGTGAAGGCGATTCGGGCAATGGGCATCGTGCCCGGCGTCTATCACCTGAATGAAGGCCATTCAGCATTTGCCACCCTCGAAGCCGTACGGGGCCGGATGGAACGGGATGGCTATTCGTTCGACGAATCGGTTCGCAAGGTGGCCCGGCAGACGGTCTTCACCACGCACACACCGGTGCCGGCTGGCCACGACCGGTTTGACGGCGGCCTGATCGAAGAGCACCTCGGGCCAACCCGAGACGCCCTTGGCATCTCCCATGAACACCTCATGGCGATGGGACGGGTCGAGCCGCACAACCACGACGAACCCTTCTGCATGACCGTGCTCGGCCTTAAGCTGTCGCGGCGGGCCAACGCAGTCAGCGCCCTGCATGGCCACGTCAGCCGGCGGATGTGGTCGAGCCTCTGGCCTTCGCGTGTCGAAGAGGAGGTACCAATCGGGCATATCACCAACGGTGTCCATGTGCCGAGCTGGCTCTCCTGGCAGATGCTGCAACTCTACGACCGCATCTTCCCGGCCGGCTGGATTCGGCGGATGGGCGAGCCCGATGGCTGGCAGAAGATCTACGAGGTCGATCCCGGCGAGCTCTGGGAGACCCACTACGCCCTGAAAAACCTGCTGCTGCAGTTTGTGCGGCGGCGGCTGGCGCGGCAGTGCCGCCGCCGGGGCGAATGTGACGAGGCGGTGGAAACGGCCCGCAGCGTCCTCGACCCCAACGTGCTGACCATCGGCTTTGCCCGCCGGTTTGCCACTTACAAGCGGGCAGCCCTGTTCCTCACAGAGATCGACCGGCTCCATGCCCTGCTCACCAACCCGGACCGGCCGATCCAGATCATCTTTGCCGGCAAGGCCCACCCGGCCGACGAGCCGGGCAAGTCATTGATCCGCAAGATCGCCAACCTAAGGCACGATCCCCAGATGGCCGGCCGGATCGTCTTCGTCGAAGACTACGACATCAACGTCTGTCGCCACCTGATTCAGGGTGTTGATGTCTGGTTGAACAACCCGCGGCGGCCGCTGGAGGCGTCGGGGACCAGCGGCCAGAAGGTGGTGCTCAACGGTGGGCTGAACTGTTCAATCCTGGATGGCTGGTGGGCCGAGGCCTTTGACGGCCGCAACGGCTTCGCCATTGGCCGGGGCGAGACTCATGCCCAGGATGAGATCACGGACCAGCGGGACGGTGAGGCACTCTTCCGCGTGCTCGAGAACGAGGTGGTGCCGCTGTTTTACGAACGCGATGCCGACGGCCTGCCCCGCGAGTGGATCAACATGATGATGAACTCAATCGCGTCACTGGCCTGGCGGTTCAGCGCGCACCGGATGGTGATGGACTATGCCCGCAGCTGCTACGTCCCGGCTGCCGGTGGCGTCTCGTGCGATATGACCAACCGCTAGCCGGGTGTGGATGAGGCTGCTGGGTAACCTCAACCAAACCTAATGCTTGTCCAGTCGCTTCCGCTCCTGGCCTCAAGTGAATCACGGACGCCCTCACGCTGGACGAGGTGAAGGGGTTGGTGAACGCTCGAGAAGCCTCTGGCGTATTCTCGCCCGGCGACGAGACCTTCACCGCCCCCGAACCGGCGGTGGCTTAGGCCGCCTGAGTGCGTTGGAGGTCGTGATGCGGCGTGGACCGTAGCAGGACGCAACCCCGGAGTACCTCGGGACGACCGGGGCTGCCGACAGCCGCGGTCGGGCAGGCGATCAAGCCACCGAGACGTTTCCAGGTTTCTCGCAAGGCAAAGGGAATTGAGCAACCGCTGACATTGCCAACATGCTGGGTCAGGCCGTTGATCAATTCACCACGAACCCCATGCTCCTCGAGCTTCATACCAGTAAACCGGACAATTCCGGTACCGGCCTGATGGGGCACCACAAAGTCGACGGCGTCACCTGGGAGGTCAGCGATCGCCAACGCCTGAGCCACGGCATCAGACATCTGACGGGGAGCCGTTTCCGCAATCGCCATGCCATCGAGGGTGTAGACAATCCGGCTACCGTCGTGGCACCGCCCCCCGTCGGGTGTCGGCACCGGCACATCCTGCCGTTGTTTAAAATCAAATGCTGGTTGTTCGATCGGCTCACGACGGGCGTCAGCATAGAGGACTTCGAAGTGGGGAGGATGCCTACGACTTGCTAAAGGGGCTAGTAAGGTTGCTGAAGCCATGTCACCGAAAAGCCCCGCCGTCTGGGCGCAGGCATAGTCTGTGATCCGGCTAATACGGCTGGCCACAACGACCAGAATGTACTCATCGTCTGCGAGTCTGAGCTGTGGTGCCCAGCGTCGTTCTACCAAGGAGAGCGCTCGGCTGTAGCCACAGCAGAACCAGTTCAACCCAACTGTTCTGGCATGGCCCAGACCAAGTCGCCGTGCTACGAGTCGCGCCGCAAGTCCTGGCCGCTCTCGCCGGGCTGCGTCAGCGGCGAGGTATCTCCCGGCTACCGACGGGGGTGACTCAATACCGGTGTGCCGGCTGAACTTACGCGGCATCTCTGAGCCGAACCAGTCATTTGGCAACTCCCAATTTGGCCGCTGCACCGCAATTGCCGAAATGCCCAGCGATGTCGACGGTGTCTGCCTGTCCATAGGATGTTCCGAGGGGTAGAGTCGGATGACGCGGGGCGGGATTCTGCCGATCAGGCCGATTGAAAACCAGCCGAAAAAACGACATCCAACAGCTCTGACGACAACCGGATGCCATACTTTCTTTGTGAGTACCCTCGATTGCGTGTCGACGCAAATTTTCTCCTCAAAAAAGCCTCCGTCCGAAGCAAAGGTTTTCATGGCTCGGATCGCAGTCGTTGCCATCGTTTTCACCGGCTTTTTTGTGACGGGTGACATTCCCTCAGTCATCCGGGGCGGACAACAGGCGGTCAACGTTATCGCCGTCTGGCCGGCACAGATCAGCAGCTGGCTTTCTGCCACAAAATCACCAGAGACGACCTCAGGAGCCAGCCGCAAATCAGCACCAACGCCAGCGGAACCAAAGCGGCAGCTACCGGACATTCCAGCGTCAGCCACGAGTTCTGCTCGAGTCAGCGATCTGGCGTCTGGGGATCGACTGCTGATCTGGTGCGGTGACGACAGTCCCGACTCAACGATCGAACTGCTGGCTGTCGATCTGATCGACCCAGCTCGGGGTGAGGCCCTCCTTTCGAGACAGCTCGATCCTCGAGCTGTCTCGGCAGAGCTGTACAGGCCAGCAAGACGACCGCCGCTCCGCATTACGCTAGAAACGGCCGTTATCAAGCGGTCTGAGAATGTCTTCTACCGGCCCCTGAATGTCGGGCCAGCAGTTCGACACATAGCGGCCGGCGATCCTCTTCAGGTCGACAAGCACATCGGACCGGTCCTTGCCGTTTGGGCCATCAACCGGAACTAAAGGCTGTCTAGCTTCCAGAGGTTTCCGCAGCCGCTTCATCGGCGGGCGAATCGACCTGCTTTCGTGACAGCCCGATCTTCCGCTCATCGGTGTCGACCCTCAGGATCTTCACCTCGATTGGGTCACCAACCTGCACCAGTTCTTCAGCATTCTCGACCTTGTCGTCTGAGAGTTCTGAGATGTGCAACAGCCCCTCGAGCCCATCTTCGAGTCCAACGAAGACACCAAAGTTGGTGATTTTGGTGATGGTGCCGTTGACCACATCTCCCACCTTGTAACGGTCGGGAATATCGCCGGTCCACGGGTCTTCCTGCATTTGCTTCAGACCAAGGGCAATCCGCCGCCGCTGCTGATCAACCGACAACACCTTGCACTCGACTTCCTGTCCTTTGTCGACCACCTCACTTGGATGAGTGACCTTGCGGGTCCAGGACATGTCGGTGACGTGCAGCAGTCCGTCGATCCCTTCATCAATTTCAATGAAGGCTCCGTAGTTAGTTAGGTTGCGAACCACGCCCTTGACGATTGCCCCGGGCGGGTAGTCAGCAGCAACTTTTTCCCAGGGATTCTGCTGGGTCTGCTTCATGCCCAGCGAAATCTCTTGCTTCTCTTGGTTGATCGCCAGCACCACCACATCGACCGTATCGCCCGGGGCAACCAGTTCACTTGGATGACTGACTCGCTTGGTCCAACTCATCTCACTGATGTGAACCAGTCCTTCGACGCCATCTTCGAGCTTCACGAAGGCACCGTAGCTCATCACATTGACGACTTCGCCCTTGCAGACGGTATCAACCGGATACTTATCGGCTACCTTCGCCCACGGGCTGGGCGTCCGCTGCTTCATACCGAGAGCGATCTTCTCGCGTTCCCGATCGATGTGCAGCACCTGAACCTCGACCTCCTGGTCAATCGAAACCATCTCACTCGGGTGACCAATACGGCCCCAGCTCATATCCGTAATGTGCAGCAGTCCATCGATGCCACCGAGATCGACGAAGGCTCCGAAGTCGGCAATGTTCTTGACGATACCGCGGCGGATCTGGCCGACCTCCAGCGTCTCCATCAGTTGCTTCTTTCGCTCGGCCCGCTCCTGCTCAATGAGCGCCCGGCGGGAAACCACGATGTTTCGCCGCGATTCATCGATCTTCAAAACGAGGCACTGGATCGCACGGTCGCAGTAGTCGCCGATATCAGCCGGTCTTCGAATATCGACCTGACTCGCAGGCAAGAAAACGTTGACGCCCGAAATGTCAACCAGTAGCCCACCTTTGATCTTGCGGAGCACAAAACCGGTGACAACATCATCCTCGCGAACACTCGACATGACCCGCAGCCAGTCTTCGATCCGCCGGGCCTTCCGCTTGGACAGCGTGATCAGCCCGCGATGCTCGTCGAGGCTGGCCTCTTCGATGTCTTCAAGCAATACCTTGACGAGGTCGCCGATCTGTGGCTCAGGCTCGTTTTCATCCCATTCATTCCGTGGGATGTGACCCTCGCTCTTGTACCCGACATCAACCAGCACAAACTCGCTGTCAACGCGAAGAATCTTGCCTTCGACAACAGAATTGACGGACAGTGACGGCGCTAGGCCAATGTCATAATCGGCAGTCTCGCTGCCCCCCATTGCCAGTTCAATTTCCTGATCGAGTTCGTCTCCTGTATCAAGTTCACGGATGAGATTGCGGTTGACCATACGATTGGGGGAGTGGGGGGTTAGGGGGATGGAAAACCTGGGCCTCGGCGAGGCCACAACGGCAGTCCGGTCGGCTCTTCGAGCCTACAACCGAGCTCGGAAGTCTATCATCCCCAAGGGTGGTGAACAATCGTGAAGACAGGCCGCTTCCCTGGGCTGAGTCGAGCATCCGATTCTTGCTTCTATGAGGGAATATTGTTCCAAGCCACCCCCCCCGTCAGTACCGCATCGCCGAGGGTTCGTCCAAAGCCTGTTGGTCGGCGTTGTCGGCGCCCTGACAGGGCGGCTGACCCACGGTCAGTTCGTGGACGATCAGCCAAATGCCGAGGCTCCCCTGCTGGGCGACAGCGGAAAGCTCAGGTATCGGGTCGGCGTTCGGGTCGTTGCCGAGGGTGGACCCTGCCGGGACATATACGCCACACTTCCGGTGCCGACCGACTGGCCCGAACAGCGCGTCCGGTTGGTTGACGAGGACATCTCAAACGACCTCCGGCGCATTAGGTTCCGAGATCTCCCTGGGGCAGCCCGACAGCTGATTGTTGATATCCCGGACCTCCCAGCCGGCCGAGAAGCTCGGGCTATTCTGACGTATGAACTGGAGCGGGCGGCCATACTCGCCCCCACTCAAACCGCCGGCCTGCGTCAGCCACCTCGTACGGACCGCACTCTGCGGTCATTTTTTGGAACCAGTCCGTATATCGAGAGCCGGCATCCAAAAATTGTTCGGCTGGCCCGGCAAGTCACCGCTGGCCGTGAGGGCTGGGACGCGGTCGAGGCGATCTACGACACCGTGCGGGAACGGGTCGAGTACCGCAATGGGGAACTCAAGGGGGCCGCTCGGGCTCTCGCTGATGGCTGGGGCGACTGCGAGGAACTGACCTGCCTGTTTATTGCCATGACGCGAGCAACCGGCGTACCAGCCCGCACCGTCTGGGTTGAGGGGCACTGCTATCCCGAATTTTATCTCGTCGACAGCAACAACAACGGTCACTGGTATCCCTGCCAAGCCGCGGGTAGCCGAGCCTTTGGCAGCATGCCCGACCGACTGCCCATCTTGCAAAAGGGAGACAACTTTCGTGACCCTGACCGCCCCGGTAAGAGTCTGCGGTACCTGTCGGAGTTCATCCGTGGCTCAGCCATCGGTGGTGGAGGATCACCGCGGGTCATCTGGATACGGGAAGCTGCCTAAAGTCGCTCTCAGGCCAACCAATCTTCGCCAGTCGATCCTGACATGGATCAGGACGCTGTCGCAGGTTGGCTATCCTCAGACTTTGCTGCCTCATCCTTATCGGCCCGATCACCTTCCCCTAGATCTTCAAACTGGTCATCGTCGGTGATTGCTGGCACAAACCAGCGGGGAACGATCGGCAGTCCAGCATCCCGCCAGATAGCTTCAAGCTGTTCGCCAGCCCGCCGGACAATCCGCTCGCGTCCGGTGCCCTTGAGTGCAGCCCGGGCCGCACAGGGCGTGACCGGACCTTCAAAGCCGGCCGCCGCAGCGGCCTGCAGTATTTCAGCACTGTTGATGACGCCCGTCTCACCAGGCATCAGCCGCTGGTTGGCGATGAGATCTGCCGCAGCGACACCGCTGGGGGCGTCGGAAAGCCTAACTTCCACGAGTTTCCCGGCTGGCAACTGTGAAATGACCGCTGGCGTCTCGCCGGTCAGGTGAAGGGCCCAGCCGTCCACTACCGCACCAACCGCTGCATGGCAACTGGCGACCAGCCCAATAAGGCCCTCGTAGGTATGGACAAACTGATGGGTCAGGCCGGCTCGGAACTCCGGCTCAGGCTGGATCGCCAAGCCGATCATGATGCCGTGTTGCGCAGCCAACCCCCCGATGGCCTCGAGCCTCGTCCGGTGAAGTTCAAAGCAGTCTTTGAAAGAATGCTCGTCCGAACCAGCCACAAGGGTGGCCAGAGCCCGACTGCATTCAGCCGCCGCGGTCATTTCAAGAATCTTTGGCAGTCGCTCGAGCTCAGCGTTGAAGGTGGCTTCATCGCCGCTGAGTGTGACCGGCAGACGAATTGCAGAAGCCTTCAGCCTCGCGCTGACCATTAGCCGTCGGGCGTGGTCGACTCCATAGATTTCTGCCTGCTGGCAGAAGTCAAGGATGTCGATATCCATGCCGTCAAAGCCAAACGACAGGGCCAGTTCGATCAATTCGCTGGGGCGGCCAGACAGCGGCAGGCCGACGGTGCTGAGATTCCGGTACACGAAACGAGAACTCCTCGATAAACGTTGGACGCCACCCCTGCGTTGCCGAAGGAGGGCCGGGGAACGGTTGGGCGGAAAGCCCGCGAGTCCTGCATTATGCCCGAATGCCGATCAATTTTGAAGCGGCCCTGAGGCTACGCGGGCCGAAGGATGACGGGAGTCTCAGCAGTCCTTGAAATAAGCCGTTTCAGGCGTTTTCCCGAAAATGTTTCTGCTTTTCAAGGCTGTAGGCCACCGCCATTCTGCAATGGAAGACATCAGCCACCGTCTGTGAACGTCTCGTCCCCCATGGACACTAGTCCGTGCGATCGAGCTACAAAGCAGCTACTGCTGAGCTTTTGTCGCGTTCTGAGGATCCCGCATCCCACCCCGTCGCACTTTGCTGCAGGCAGCGCATTTCATTGCAGCATATCGCCGCAGTCATCGCAGTGTGCGACCACCAATCGTGTGCCACAAGCGAATAAAGCCAATTGGGAATGTTGGCACAAAAAATGCCTCCGACACAGGCCAACGGCCTGATCATCGACGGGATTCTCCGCCGCACGGTGGCACCAAAAAAGCCGACCAACCGTTCACGACGCTCTTTTCTACGAACCAACCTGCAGAAAGGTTCCAAACATGAACCGCTTTTTCTTTTCTCGATCCCGCCGGAGGCGGCAACGACTCATTCACACGACATTCCGGAGCGACACCACGAATCGGCTCAGGGCAACCTTGGAACGGCTGGAGGAACGCCGGCTCCTGACCGCGAGCCCGTCGGACTATGACAGCGTCACAGCGGAATGGTTTAC
>RFVE01000490.1 GCA_009922585.1 Planctomycetia bacterium | reverse complement strand
CGGCATGAAGGTTCGCCGCAGCAGTTCCAGCGAACAAGCTTGAGAGGGCCGGCATGGTCGCGGCAGTGGCCGAACCTGTTTTGAGAAAGCTGCGGCGGGTGTTGCCGGTTGTTGGCAAGTTGTTCGACATGAGATTGCTCCCCTAGACGACCTGATCGACAAACAAAACTGCGTAAAATCCTAAGTTCTTTAAAGCTACCATCTCGGCCGCACGATCGGCGACAAAGACTCCAAAAACCGTAAAAAAATTCTTGTTCTTGTGGCTGGCACACCAGCTGGGCCACAGACTAGTGTGGGAGCAGAGTAACCGGTGGATTTCCCCGGACATCCCCTGATGTCTGCCAGACGTCGGCCTCGGGAGCACAACGCATGCGAGACACAGGTCTTTCACCGCTGGTCAGGGGGCTGGCCGTTGTTCAGCGGCACCGCATCCGCCGCGTTTCAAATCGACTGACGGTGCCGATACTGCTCTCCTGCTGTCTCGTGTTTCCTCGGTGGGCTGCGGCGGCAGAGCCGGTTGATTTCCGCCACCATGTCGCCCCGCTGCTGGAAACCCACTGCCTCGGTTGCCACTCCGAGAATATCGCCAAGGGCGAGCTGTCGTTGGCGAGCCGCGACCAGTTGTTTGAAAATGGGTACGTCGTGCCGGGTGATCCCGAAGGGAGTTACCTGCTTGAACTGATCGCCGGCGTTAATGGGGAACCACCCGAGATGCCCCAGGAGGCCGAACCGCTCTCAGCCGAGGCGGTGGCGGTCATTCGCAACTGGATCGCCGCCGGAGCTGACTGGCCTGAGGATGTGACGCTGGAGGAACGTTCACAGGCAGATCTGTCGTGGTGGTCACTGCAGCCGTTGGCCGATGTCGAGCCGCCTGCGGCAACTGCGACCGCTTCGGGCTGGGCTGACCATCCGATCGACCGTTTCCTGGCGGCGGCCCTGGCCGAAAAGGACCTGGTCCCGAATCCGCCCGCTGACCGCCGGACGCTGATCCGGCGGGCGAGCTATGACCTGACGGGACTACCGCCGACGCCAGAAGAGGTCGCAGCCTTTGTCGCCGATACCGACCCTAAGGCCTATGAGAAGCTGATCGATCGGCTGCTCGCTTCGCCCCACTACGGCGAGCGCTGGGGGCGGCACTGGCTTGATGTGGTGCGGTTCGGCGAGAGCAATGGCTACGAACGCAACTTCCTCATCAATGACCTCTGGCCCTTCCGCGACTGGGTGATTGAGTCATTCAACGATGACAAGCCGTTTGACCGGTTCATTCGGGAACACCTCGCCGGTGACGTTTTCGGGGCTGCCGCCCGCGACGTGATGATCGGGACCGCATTCCTGGTCAGTGGGCCCTATGACGATGTCGGCAACCAGGACCCGGTCCA
>RFVE01000489.1 GCA_009922585.1 Planctomycetia bacterium | reverse complement strand
TACACGATTCTGGGCCGCCCGAGTCGGCCGGCCGAAGTGGCGGCTGTCCGGCAGATGATGCAAGAAATCGCCGTTGACCATCGGGCGTTGCAGGCTGAACTGGCCACCGCCGAGGCCGCCTGGAAGCTGGAAAAGCAGCGGCTTGAGCAGGTGCGGCTTGAGCGGATAGCCGAAGTTTCCTCGAGGCTGATAGCTGCCCAGACCGCGTACGAGCCGGAACGGCAGAAACTGCAGCAGCAACGGGCTGACAAGATTGCCGCCGCCATCGCGGCCCTTGAGACCTATCACAAAGACACTGATGCACAGCAGGCCGCGTTCAAGGCTCTCGTCGACAAAGCTGCAACGTGGCAGGTGGCCTGGCCCGAAAGCTTGTCATCGAAAGCCGGAGCGACGCTGACCACGCTCGCTGATGGCTCGGTGCTCGCCAGTGGCAAGGCGGGCGTCGAGACGACGACCTTGACCAGCCGGCTTGACAACGATGTGGCCAGCAACAACCGTGGCTGGGCCGTCAGCAATAAGACGGCCGAAAATCACTGGGCGATCTTCGAAGCCAAAGAACCAGTTGTGCTGACTGAACCGATGATCGCCACGGTCAAAATCGAGCAGCGGTTCAATGGTGGCAAGCATGCCCTTGGCCGGTTCCGGATTTCGTTCACCGACACCAAGGGGCCACTCCCGCTGGGCGTGTCAGCCCGGGCGGCGGAACTGGCAGCCAGGCCGGCCAACCAGCGATCAGGAGCGGAGCAACGTGAATTCGCTGCCTTAATTGCCCGCGAAGACCCCCAGTGGCAGAAGCGGTCGGCAGCGTTGGCAGTGGCGACAAAGCCGGTGCCCCGCGATCAAAAGATTGTCGCCCTGGAAGCAGAGCGAGCCGACGCAGAGAAACCGGTGCTGGATGATCCTGATCTGGTCCGGCTGCGGTCCGATGTCGAGCAGAGCGGCCAGCAGCTGAAAAACCAACGGCTCACAGCCATCCAAGATCTGGCCTGGGCACTGATCAACTCACCCGCCTTCTTTTTCAACCACTGACCATTCACCTGTTCGTCTACCATCAAGACAGTTCCACCATCCATCTCAAAGGAACCCACCCATGCTCGTGATTCCCGGACGCCCCGGCAAGGATCTTTGTGATGCCAACCTCGGCACCAGCCGCCGGGCGTTGCTACGCGCCGGCTCGATCGGCCTGTTCGGCATCTCGCTGCCCAATCTGCTGCGGCTGGAGGCGGCCGCCAAGGAAATGAAACCCGAGACGGACCGCCACACCGGTCCCGGCTGGGGCCGGGCCAAGAGCGTGGTGATGGTCTATCTGCAGGGCGGTCCCAGCCACATCGATCTCTGGGATCCGAAGGAGAACGTGCCCGACAACGTCCGCAGCAGCTTC
>RFVE01000488.1 GCA_009922585.1 Planctomycetia bacterium | reverse complement strand
CGGCACCGCCCGCAGCAGCCGGGCCACCGCTGTCAGGCCGATCAGCCCGCAGGCCAGTGGCAGGGCAGCCTTGACAATGAAGGTACAGGGCAGCCCCTGCTCGTTGACCGATCGTTCGCCGATGGCGAAGGCCTGAGCCACGGCCAGCCAGCCGTGCCAGCTGATCAGGGCTGTCAGGGGCAGCACGAACAGTCCCTGGCCAACAACCTCGATCAAAGCCTTGGTTCGCCGGCTGAATCGGGGGTGCAGCAGGTCGAGCCGGACATGGCTGTCGGTGGCAGCGGCTGAAGCGACGCCGAGCGTCGCCAGAAAGGCATAGAGCTGCCAGTGCAACTCTTCCAGCCAGACCAGGTTGATGCCCGCGGCATACCGCAGCACCACATGGACAAGGATGGCGGCTGTGAGTAGCAGAAAGAGGCCCGCTGCAGCTCGGCTGATCAGCAGCACGGCGGCGTCGAGCCGGTCAGCAGCCATTGCCAGAGTCAGCCGGCTGGAGGCCGCCGTGCCAGTGGCATCACGCTGGGACGAGGTGATGCTCATGGTGCCGCCGGCTCAGCGGCCCGGCTACCGACCGGCCGCCGCGGGAGAAAGGCCCGGCCACCCCACTCCCGATAGTCGCTACGAAATGCTTGCAGGTTGTCCCAGACTTCTTTGAAGAAGGCATCGCGGTCGGCTTCACGGCTGGCCACCCGCTGCCAGGTCTCTTGGAAGACGGCGAGCATTTCAGGTGACCAGATCCGATTCTCGACGCCCCGCTCGTCGGCATTGCGGCGGATGGCGGCAGCCTGCAGCGATTCACTCTTGGCAAAGCTGTCGAGCATCGCTGCCCGGCAGGCAGTCTCGATGACCGCTTGGTCGGCCGCCGAGAGTGACTGCCAGATGCTCTTGTTGATCAGCAGTTCGAGGATGGTCGCCTGCTGATGCCAGCCGGGGAAGTAGTTGTAACGAGCCACCCGTGCCAGGCCGAGTTTCTCATCAATGGCCGGCATCGAGTATTCGGTGCCATCAAGCACGTTCTTCTCCAAGGCCTGATAAAGCTCGCCGCCGGGCATCACCGTCACCGCCACGCCCAGCTCCTGCATCACCTGACCACCCAGTCCATAGAACCGCATCTTCAGGCCCTGGAGGTCAGCCGGTGTTTCGACCGGCTTGCGAAACCAACCACTGGTCTCGGCTGCCAGCAGGCAGCAGGGCAGCGGTACCACGTTGAACCCGGCCCGATCGTACATTCGCTGTTCCAGCTCCAGCCCGCCGCCGTGGGTCATCCAGGCGACATACTCCCCCGCCTCTGGGCCGAAGGGTACGGCGCTAAACAGCGGTGCCGCCGGCATCTTCCCAGCCCAGAATCCAGCCGGTCCAAAGCCACCGTCAATGGTGCCGGTGGCGACGGCGTCAAG
>RFVE01000487.1 GCA_009922585.1 Planctomycetia bacterium | reverse complement strand
TCGATCAACACCTATCCCGACACCCATGCCGACTACGCTGTCGCGGCGTTCGCCGAGGGCTGCCACGTCTTTCTGGAAAAGCCGATTGCCGTCACCATCAGCGACGCCGAGCGGGTGGTGCAGGCGGCCCGAGACGCGAACCGCAAGCTGGTGATCGGCTACATCCTGCGGGTGCATCCCACCTGGAAGCGGTTCATTGAGGTGGCCCAGACGCTCGGCAAGCCGCTGGTGATGCGGATGAACCTGAACCAGCAGGCGTCGGGTGACATGTGGAAGACGCATCAGGCACTGATGGCGTCGATGTCACCGATTGTTGACTGCGGTGTGCACTATGTTGATGTCATGTGCCAGATGACCCGCTCTCAGCCGGTGCGGGTCTCGGCGATCGGGGCGCGGCTGACCGATGAACTGGTGCCTGGCATGTACAACTATGGCAATCTGCAGGTGACCTTCGCCGACGGGTCGGTCGGCTGGTACGAGGCCGGTTGGGGGCCGATGATGAGCGAGACCGCCTACTTCGTAAAGGACGTGGTCGGTCCCAAGGGCTCTGTCAGCATCACCGGTGTCAAAGAGGGGGAGGTCGCTACTGACGACGTCAACGCCCACTCCAAGGCGGCGGCATTGAAAGTGCATCACGGTGAACTGGCGGCTGACGGCTCCTTCGCCAAGCCTGACGAAATTCTCGACTGTGCCGACGAGCCGGACCATGACGGCCTCTGTCGTGCCGAGCAAGAGTTCTTCCTCGACGCTATTGTGAATGACCGGGACCTGTCGGCCCACATGGATGAGGCCATTTCGAGCTTGAGAATCGTGTTGGCTGCCGATGAAGCCTTTCGCACTGGAACCACGGTGAGCCTGGACGATTGATGCCGCGGGTGCTGCCAGTGTCTGATGGTTTCGGCAGCGGCTGGAGCGGTACGGTATCGTGATGCCATGAAGCCAATGCCCGATGCTGCCGGTGACCCTCTCGACCTGTTGGCCAAGGCGGCTGGGCTACCCGCGGTCGTGACGGCGGTCTGCCATCCGTGCGATCAGCTTTCGCTTGCTGCTGCGGTGGCGGCCCATCAGGCTGGGCTGATTGAGCCGCTGTTGGTCGGCCCGGAACGAAAAATCCGGCAGGTCGCAGCTGCCGGTGAAATCGATCTGGCCGG
The DNA here is from genome assembly GCA_009922585.1 of Planctomycetia bacterium. Lineage (GTDB taxonomy): Bacteria > Planctomycetota > Planctomycetia > Pirellulales > UBA1268 > UBA1268. The sequence continues at coordinate 250 of RFVE01000487.1, read as the reverse complement.
GCTGGTGCTCATCGATGTGCCGCACAGCCATGCGGCGGCTGAGCAGGCTGTCTCCCTGGCCCGGCAGGCCAAGGCGGCCGCGATCATGAAGGGCAGCCTGCACACCGACGAACTACTAGCGGCGGTTGTGAGCCGTGACACTGGCCTGCGAACCGAACGGCGGATCAGCCATGTCTTTGTGATGCGGGTCAGTCGCTATCCGCGGCTGCTACTGATCACCGACGCAGCAATTAACATCGAGCCAACGCTT
>RFVE01000486.1 GCA_009922585.1 Planctomycetia bacterium | reverse complement strand
GCTGGGCAGCGGTTCTCCTCCCGCAGGCACTTGGGCATCAGCAGCAGCCGCCGTTCGAATGGCACCTGAGCCAGGGCGTCTCGCCACGACTCGTTATTGACGAGCACTGCGGCGTAGTCGAGGTAGGTCTCAGGCAGGTCGGCAGCGGCAAGCGCCGCCCGGGCACGTTCGTGCAGCGGTTCCATTGCCAACGGCGGCACGGCGGGCTGGTCGGTGAGGCCACGGCGAATCGCATCAAGCAGCCGATCCCGCTCGGGCTTGGTCTGCGGAATCGAGGGGTGCGGTGGACGCGAGCGAATAACGGCTGGGGGGACAGCACTTGGAAGCACTGCCAGCGGAATCTTCGGTTGCGGGTGGTCAGCAGTGGCCATGCAGATTTCAGTCTCGGATTGAGTGCGAAACCCGCCACCGGGTTCTCAGTTGGGTTTAATGATGGTTTGGATTTCACCAGGAAGGCATGAAGGACACGCGGATCCCGGTAAGAAGTTTACCATCATCCCTGGAGCCTCCGATACTCGCCAAACCCGGGAACGGGTGGGCAAATCCTGAAAATGCCCGCTCCTCCATGCTCTTTGCGGCTTTGTGGTGACGCCCCTTCTTTGTCATCACTCGGCGGGCTGTGACGCACGGGCAGCCAGGGCTGCGGCGGCTTTTTCAGCCGCAGCGGCGGTCCGGCGTTCAATTTCCTCAGGCGTCGGCAGAGCGTCGAGGACCTCCCGGGGAATCTGGGCGGCATCGGCCAGCTTGGTCAGGCAGCGACGGCGTTCAGAGAGGGCCTGCTTGGCATCACGCTCTTTTGAGAACCGGGCCTTGGCTCCCTCGCTTCGCTGCCGCAGCTTTTCATAGATGTCGCCGCCGAGCAGGGCCGAGATGTCGACCTTCATCTTTTCGGCTGCCACGTCCTGCTGCCGCACCGGGCTGCCGTCGATCGGCCCGGCATGATACTTCGGGAACATGATCGCCACCTCGGGGCAGACCCGCGAGCAGGCCGGGCAGTTGACCTTGCAGTTGGCTGGGTTCTCGACCCGCAGCGTGTGGTCGCTCGCCACGCCGTAGACATCGAACAGGCAGAAGGTAAGGCACTGCATGCAGTTGGTGCAGCGGTCGGTGTCGATCACCGGAAACCAGGGCTTCCAGGTGTCGGGGCCGTCGGGGCGGTTCATCGGCTCACCGATGCGGGTGGCCTCGACCCGTTCAAGAATTGCCTCGGGGCTCAACCCTGTGACGTCGATCAGACTCACCTCGGCGGTGGTGGCGGCCAGTTCCGGCGGGCTGCCGCCAAACCGGCCCACCACAATGCAGGCTCCGTCGGTTTCGCTGCTGGCAGTGGCGTCGGCAGCGGTGACTCGATAGCCGCGGTCGAGCAGGTCGCCAACGAGGGTGGTGCGGTCTGCGGTGGCCAGCGGGT
>RFVE01000485.1 GCA_009922585.1 Planctomycetia bacterium | reverse complement strand
GATTCTGCGATTTGTCTTCGGCATGTCATCGGCCGATCACTTCCGGCAGATGCTGAGCTCGCGGGTCTACGTACTGGCGATCACTACCCGGATGCTCCTGATTCTGCAGCTGGCCGCCGTTCTCGGTGTGGTTGGACAATACCTGACCGAGCTGCGGCACTATCCGCGTGAGCTGGCTGGCATCCTGTTCTTCCCGGCAGCCCCCGGCATGCTGGCTGGCACCCTCCTGTGCGGGCCGATCCGCACCCGTCGGCTGCGGCATGCCTCTCTGCTGGTGGGCAGCCTCGGCTCGGCGGGGGCGATCTGGTGGCTGGCGGGACTCGACCTCGGCACCGCCCGCTGGCAGACGGCTGCGGGCCTGGGCGTCTGGGGCTTTTTTCTGGGCATGCTGCCGGCATCTTTCCTGATCGATGAGGTGGAGGGCATCGACCGGCGGGACATGCCCTACGCTGGCCTACTGGCGGTGGTTGCGTTAGTCGTGCCACTGGTGATCGTGCCGTCGATCATGTCCTCAGCGGTTGCCTCGGGCGCCGATGTCGCATATGCCAAGCAGCGGCGGGCGGTGCGGGCGGAACGACCGCCAGTGATCAAGGCACTGGGACAGACGGCTGACCACTTGGCCGTTCGCGGTCAACCGCCTCGTACGGCTGCTGCCGGCTCGGTCGTCACCGTCGCCGCGCTCGTCAAGCTCCGCAGCGGCACCACCGGCGTCCAGTCGGCCCTGGCGACACTTGCCATCTTCTGCGGTAGCCTCGGTGGACTCACCGCAGTCGCCTTCCTCCTGCTGCCCCACGACTGGCCCAACCAGCGATATTCACGGTGAAATTGCTGTCCATCCCCCGCAACGCAACCGGCCACCTCCACCGACAGCTGACCTCACCCGGTTCAACGACGCCATTTCGGGAGCGAGAATTGCGAGTGATTGACGCCGCGCCACTCAGCCGACGGGCGTTGGCGGAGCACCGTCTCCTGGCTTTGCCCGCTGCCAGGGCAGCCGGCCCTCAACCTCCATCTGCAGGGCGAGGCTCAAGAAGGTGCGAATCACCACAATCAGCCCAAGGACCAGCACGCTCTCCAGGGTTGGGGTCACGGCGACCGTGCGGATGATGTCGGCTGCCACCAGGAACTCAAGGCCCAGCAGGATGCCGCGACCAAGATCCTGACGAAATTGCCGATAGGCCCCCAGTGCAGGAGCTGGCCGAAAGAGGAGACGACCAACCGCGACAACAATGCCTGCAACCACGACGAGCACACCCGCAGCGTCGATAGCCAGGCCAACCTGTTCGAAGCCCGCCCGAACTGAGTCAAGGTCCATCTTTCCTCCTCATAGAATTCGGGCCTGGCTACCAGCTAGGCACCTTCAGAAGTGATGTCTCCCTCGGCTGCACATTGTGCCTGCTCAGTCGGCAG
>RFVE01000484.1 GCA_009922585.1 Planctomycetia bacterium | reverse complement strand
GTTATTGAGCAGTCGTCCGTAATTCAGAATCTTCCAGTCAACCACTGGTGCTACAAAGCCATACAGAGAATCTGATTCGAACAGCTGCCCAATTTCATTGGCGTAGACGCCAAGGTATCCATTAATTGAGAAGGATGGGTACAACTGCGCTTCGGCCACCCCGATCTGGGCGCACTGGGCAGCCACCAGCCGTTCGGCCTGCCGAACATCAGGCCGGCGGCGAATGAGTTCGGCTGGAATGCCAATAACCAGTGACGCCGGAACCGTCGGTATGTCACCTTCACCCAGCCGCAGCGCAAGGTCCTCTGGCGGGATTCCCAGCAGCATGCAGAGCGCATTCGTCGCCAGTCGCGCCTCCCGTTCATAGTAAGGAATGAGGGCTTCTGTCTTGGCAAGGTTCAGCCGTGCCTGTGAGACATCAAGCTCACTGGTAATGCCGCCCTCAAAGCGATCATTGGCAACCTGGAGGGAATCACGCTGAATCTTGAGCAGTTGCTCCAGGTCAGCCACCTGGTGACGGGCAACACGATAATCGACGTAGCGATCAGCCACATCAGCGATCAGCGTGACCAGTACCCCGTCATATTCCTCGACACTCGCCTGGTACTCGGCCGCAGCCGATTCGATCTTGCGGCGGATCTTGCCCCAGAGGTCGAGCTCCCACGACAGGTTGAAGCCTGTCTGCCAAAGGCTGAAGGGAGGAATCGAGAGGTTCTCAAACGCATCGACGTTGTTGCTCAGTTGCCAGCGGGCATATTCGGCGATGCCTCCCTGTGCCTGTGGCATGAACCCGCCCACGGTGATGTTGTAGGCAGCCCGGGAGGCCAGCACGTCGGCCCCACCTTCATGTGGTTCCGCCAGTAGTCACCCCAGGAGGTGCACCCAGGTGCGGCCAGCATGCAGACGGCCACAACGAGCGCCAACTGTGAACGTCGCCGCAGGTGATCAGGCCGGCGAACGGCTGTCCCGTGAGTTGTATCGGCGGCAGCGTGCCACCAGAGGCCTGTTTGCGTTCGGGGAGGACCAGTGTGACAACACGCCCACACAGACTTTGCCCACTGCAAGGGAAGTGGAGGAATGGTGGTCACGGGTCGATCGCGTAAGCGGGTGCGAACAGGTCCTGTAGCCGGCCCGCAGCCTGGGCTGGAATGACGCAATTACTGGTGAGATCGAGTGTTTAAAAACAGTCCTTGAGGCTTTCTGCCACGTGAGATGGGCAGCAGATAACGTGGGGGCAGTGGGGAGCATGGTGAGTTCGCTTCGCTTCCCCGCCCACCTAAATTCCCAGCGGTAACGGCGGTGTCGAGGGGCTTCGGGCGACTGGGGAAGGGTGCGGGTGGCGGGTGAGATGCCGGTGGAAAGCAGTCGCCAGAGAGGCTGGGTACGCTGGTCGTGCTACCGGGGATTCGC
>RFVE01000483.1 GCA_009922585.1 Planctomycetia bacterium | reverse complement strand
CGGTGCGGAGGTCACACCCTCTGGGGTGCTGTTCACTCTGGGCAGCAAGCACACGGCCTGCCTCGCCCCGGAGAAGTGCGGGGTTGATGGCAGCGACTGCTGCAGCCCGACCAGCCCGCGGCAGATCCTGTTTGTCTGCATCCACAACAGCGCCCGCAGCCAGATGGCCGAGGCCTTCGTCAACCAGATGTGCCAGGGCTCGTTCATTGCCTCGAGCGCCGGCCTCGAACCGGGCCAGCTCAACCCGTTGGTGGTTGAGGCAATGCAGGAGATCGGCATCGATATCGCCGCAGCCACCACCACCGGGGTGGCCGAAGTGCTGGCGGCGGGCCGGCAGTTCGACCGGGTGATTACGGTCTGCGATGAAGCAAGTGCCGAACGCTGTCCAACCTTTCCCGGGCCGGTCGCCCGGGAACACTGGGGCTTTCCCGATCCCTCAGCCGCCAGTGGCAGTCGTGATGAGCAGCTGGCTCAGGTCAGGGAAATACGTGATGCCATTCGCCAAAGGGTTTCTGAATGGTGCCAACTAGCCTGCCTGCATGAGGCCTGAGACTGGTTGTGCCCTTCGAGAGCCGCTATTCAGTCCGATCGGCTCAGCCGGTCGCTCTTAGCTGGCCACCTGTGCCGGCAGCTCCGGCAGTCCGGCCTGCACGATGCCGTACTGAGTCCAGACTCGCTTGGACCGACGAGTCGCCTCGCGGATAGCTCGATTCTGCTGCCATCCCGATGCGTTGACATAGGGCCGCGCGTGATCGAGGTGAAAGCAGATCGCCCGATGGCGAACCTGCCGAAACCGCACGCCCGCATGGTGCAGCCGTTCTCCAAACTCACGATCGAGTCCACCGTAGACCAGCCGTTCGTCAAAGCCATTCACCCGCAAGACATCCTCTCGCCAGACTGACGTGTTGTGGCCATTAAAGGTTGGCCGCGTTGGTGTCAGGAAGTCCGCCCATGCCCCCATTCCCATGCCCGTCAACGAAAGCTTGCGGAGCCCAGCCAGAGAACGCATGCCATGCCGCCACAGCCACGATGGCATCCGGCATCGTCCACTGAAAAGATCGTGTTCGTTCAGCTGTTGACTCAGCGACATGGGCAGGCGGATACAGCCACCTGATAACCCAAAACCCGGGCGGGCGAGCATCAAATGGGTGGCAACAAAGTCTCGATCAGGAATGCAGTCGCCGTCGGAGAAAATCAAATACTTTCCCCGGGCCTGCAGGATTGCCCGGTTGAGGATCTGGCATTTGCGAAAACCATCCTGGGGCTGCCAGACATGATCAATCACCAGCCCTTCCCGCTGCCGAAAGGCTTCCAGCAGCAGCGCGACCTCAGGGCCCGATCCATCATCAGCAACGACCAATTCGAAGCCCCGCTGCGTCTGCAAGCGATAGCCCCAGAGCACTTTCGCCA
>RFVE01000482.1 GCA_009922585.1 Planctomycetia bacterium | reverse complement strand
ATAGTCCTCGTCGCCGGTGCCGCGGGGACGTGGCGTTCCCAGACGTTTTTGCGCGTCGAGCAGCAGGCCTGTGCCATCGTAGAAGGCCATGGCGTGATGGACCGCCCGCCGGTTGCCCGGGATGAACTCGGCCTTCTCGAGATAAAGTTCCTGCTCGTTGCCGAACGGAAAAACGATGGTGCGGTTGTGATCGTCGCCCTGCGCGGCGAGATGAATGGCCTCCGGCAACGTGAACACAAGATCCGGCGGACGAGAGCCCTGCCATTCGTCCGGGTCGTCGAACACGAGCGGCGGCGGCGCGTCGGCTGGATTTCCTCGCGGGCAGCCTTCGTCCACCCAACGGCCGAGAAGTTCGATCTCCTCAGGTTGCAGTGCCAAGTCGTTCTTGAGAGGAAGCCCCCCGGTCACCGACCAGGGAGGCATGAGCCGATCAGCTGTGTAGGTCTTGATGTCGGACGCCCACTGCACCGCGAACTCAACAGAACCATGCTCGACAATCACCCGGCCAGCGGGCTCCAGCGGGCAGCCGATTGGGGTGGTCTCCTTGATGGCAACGGCTTGGCCGGCCACGACGGCAGTGATCGCATCGGCGAGATAGGTGGCGTCAGCCGTTGGCTGCCGCACGAGCCGGCTCGAATAGCGGTTGTCGACCAGGCCGGTGTATCGCAGCACCCGGTTGCGATCGAGCACAAACACCTGCGGCGTGGTTGTTGCCCGAAAGTGGGCCGCGGCAGTTTTATCTGGATCGAAAAACACCCGGCAGGCGATCTTCGCCTCAGCGGCGAGTCGATCGACCTCGTCAATATCCGCCGCGTCGCAGACGACCGCGATGAATGTCACGCCCTCCGTGCCAAAGCGGTCCACGAGGTCGTTGAGCACCGGCACACATTGATTCGAGACCGGGCAGTTGAAGTTGAGAAAAGCCACAACCGTTGCCCGGCCGCCTTCAGCCGCAGACAGCGACCACTCTTTGCCCGCCGTATCACGGAGCCGAATTGGAGGCACAACCCGTCCGGTTCGACTCCGTGCAACAGGTGCAGCCGGATCATTCTCCGCTGCGTCAGCGCTGAGGGCCGTCTCGCTGTGGGAAAGCCCACCGACCATGCCCACCAAAGAGGCTGCAAGCAAGACGCCCCTTGGCAGTATGGCAACTCGCGAAAAGAAGCGGCGAACACCCAGCAGCCCGCGGATAAAGTCATCCGCCGCTAAATGCGGCTGTTGCAAACCTTGAAAAACCTTGGGCTTGTTCAGGTTCGCCTTCCACGAAAATGGCCATGGAGGACTTTTACGACAGCCAGCGAGACCGCGGAAGTGCAGGCGGTGGCGAGTGATCCTAATGTTTCTCAAGTGGCGATCTATTCCGCCACCTCCATGTGATAGACAAACTTGAAAGCCCGGCCGAGCGGCCCA
>RFVE01000481.1 GCA_009922585.1 Planctomycetia bacterium | reverse complement strand
CATAGCGATCCCATTTCTCAGCACCGGTTCCGTGCCGGTCGGGACAGTCGCTTAAGGAATCGTGGCTCATTCCTGCATCGTGACCGACCAGCATTCTGTTGACCAGTCCCTGCTCGGTGAACCACGGCAATGCTCTTTCTGAGGCCTGCTTCAATACCGATAGATCGCTGCCAGACCGCTGTCCGAAGGCATCTGGCCGCGCTCCAGCAAGAGGATCTCGCCGCCGTGCAGCAACACCGTCTCGGCCACCGCGCCGATGATGTCCTCAGTGCGAATGGCCGGGCTGTTACCCTGCGCGAGATCGTCGGGAACCTCCCCATCGGGATGCACCCTGCCGGTGGAGCGGTTCAGCCAGCCCGGCACGAAACGATCTTCCTCGACGAGCAGAGTCGCCACCCGGCCGGCGGCTGCGGCCCTAGCAACGCCGGGCAGGTCGGCCGCTGCCAGCCCGCGGTCGCGGGCCAGCGCAAAGAGCCGTCTTTCGCGATCGATCCGCCGCCGCCGTTCAGCGACAAAGATCGGCAGTACCAGCCGGCCCAGATCCTTCTGTGGCACAAGGTGGACATCCTTGGCAACGGAGGCCTCCAGCAGCTGTCGGTTCTTCGAGAGCCTGCGAAAGACTGCGGCCAGCTCAGGCAGTGCGACCAACACCAGCGGCAGGCCGCCGGGTAGCGAGACCCGCTCGGCAATCACCTCGTCGACATGGCGGAAGAAGATCTCGGTATCGGTATCGATGTCGTCCTGCTTGCCCCGAAACCCACCATGCACGGTTCCGGCTGCATTCATTTGTCTCCGCATCCGGTGGGGCTGCAGCAGTTCGTCAGAAATGATGCTCGAGCGATTGAGCGGCTGGTCCGCCGGCTCGGCCACCCCCCTCAGCGGCACCGGTTCGAGTTCGATCGGCTCAAGCGGATCGACTGCCCCAGCGATGAAGCGACCTTCATAAATGTGCGCCTCGCGGCTGGTCAGGGTCAGCACGTTGAACCGGTCGATCGCTGCGGCCTGCCGCAAAAGCGGCAGCGTATGAAAGTGGGTGCTCACCAGCGCCAGCGGTTTGACTGGCTGCGGCAGTAAAAACACCCGCGCCCAGCCTTCAGCCCCGAACACCACGAGTCCCTCCCGGGTGTGTTCCCAGAACCGCCGGTCGGAGGCCAGCTGGTGGAAGGGCCGCAGCAGGTGTTCAATCTGGTCGCGGCGGCGGGAGAGCGACAACGCCATCTCGAGCGACTCGACCAGATGCCGGAACGATGGCTGATCGACCCGATTGTCGGGCACATTGCGATGGGTCGGCAGTGAGAGGGTCAGACAGGGTGCCTGAGGGGGCTCAAGCAGATCACGTATGGCTGACAGTGAGAGGCCGACGATTACGAGGCCGTTGGTACTGCGGCCGGTGTTGAGCACTGTTCCCGA
>RFVE01000049.1 GCA_009922585.1 Planctomycetia bacterium | reverse complement strand
CCATGGATGGCTGTTGAGACGTACAACTACCCTCCCAGTTTCCAGTGCTGCATCTGCTCGACTTCGAGCCCGGCGGCCTTGGCAAGTTTGCCGACGGTCTGCTTGTCATCCTTCACGAAAGGTTGCTCAAGCAGTACGCACTGGCTAAAGAAGTTTCGCAGCCGGCCCTCGATCATCTTCTCGATGATGTTCTCGGGCTTGCCTTCCTTGCGGGCCGCCTCGGTAAGGATTTCGCGTTCCTTGTTCACGACTTCCTGATCGAGGTCTTCCTTGGCGATTGCCTGCGGGGAAAGGGCCACGATGTGCATGGCGATGTCCTTGGCCACCTCGGCTGCCTGCGAGCCGGTGGCGTTGCCGGAAACCGCAACAATCGCCGCCTTCGAGCCATCGTGGTGGGCATAGCCACCGCAGGGGCTGTCGATCCGACAGATCCGCGAAAGCTCGAAAACTTCGCGCATCCGGTTGAAGAGATCGTCCTTGAGTTCGTTCAGGGTCTTCTCTGGATGGTCCGTGCTTTTCTGGGCCAGCAGTTCGTCTGGGCTTGCCGCGCCCGGTCCGAGGGCGAGCGTCTTGGCCATGTCACTGGCCAGTGCCTGAAACTCTGGTCCATTGGCCACCGGAGCGCTCTCGCACTTCAGTTCGATCATTGCCCCCACGCCCTTTTCGAGGTCGGTGAAGACCGCCAGCCGGCCCATCGAGGTTTCGCGGTCGGCCCTGAGAGCCTGGGTCTTGATGCCCTGTTTCCGCAGCCATTCGACGGCCTGATCGGTGTCACCCCCGCATTCGGTCAGTGCTTTTTTGCACTCCATCATGGGGAGGCCGGTTTTTTCGCGCAGGGCCATGACTGCGGCGGCGGTGATTGCTGCCATCAGAATCGTTCCTTTTTCGTGAGGGGTGTTGTCAGGGGAAAAAAAGAAGTGGTGAACGTGCCGTTCAACAACAAAGCCGCCCGCCTGGGGGCAGGTGAGCGGCAATCCGCTGAAGAAACGCGGTCACATTCAGACAGGTCAGGCCTTGGCCGGCTTCGGAGCCGGCGGGGCAACATTGCCCCGGGCTCGGGGGGCGGGCTTGGCAGGCTTGGAGTCAGCATCCTTGCCCTCGCCCGATGTCTGGCTGGCTGCCTCAAGGCTTGCCTTGCCCTCCAGAATGGCGTCAGCCAGGCGGGCCGCCACCAATTCAATCGAGCGGATCGAGTCATCGTTACCAGGGATCGGCAGGTCAACGACATCGGGGTCGCAATCGGTGTCGATCAGGGCAACGGTGGTGATGCCCATCTTACGGGCCTCATTGATCGCGTTCTTCTCTTTTTTCGGATCAAACACCACGAGGCACTCCGGCAGCCGTGAGAGGGTGCGGATGCCGCCAAGATTTCGCAGCATCTTGCGATGTTCGCGCCGCAGCGACGACTGCATCTTTTTGGAGTAGGTGTGGAAGGCATCCGAGGGCAGCAGTTCTTCAAGCTCCTCGAGACGGGCCAGCCGATTACGAATGGTACGGAAGTTGGTCAGGGTGCCGCCCAGCCAACGGTCGCTGACATAAGGCATGCCGCAGCGGTTCGCTTCGCGGGCAATCGCCTCCTGCCCCTGACGCTTCGTGCCGACAAACAGCACCAGACTGCCAGTGGCAGCGACCTGCTTAAGGTATTTGCGGCTCCGCAGCAGTCCGCGGATGGTCTCGCGGACGTCGATGATGTGAATGAGATTCTTGCGGCCAAAGATGTAGGGCCGCATCTTTGGATTCCAACGACTTGAGCGGTGGCCAAAGTGCACACCGGCTTCGATGAGTTCCTGAGCGAGAGCAGTCGACACGGAGAGATTCGCTTTCTGTTGATGGCAGGAAAATCCGTGCACCAGCCTGGGGTGTCACGACTGCCCTCCGGAAGTGCCCGGTCGCGGCAGTACCGCACAATATCGGCCATTTTCGGGGGATGTCAACGCAATGTTGGTCGCGTGCCGGTGGATCCAAGTCTCATCAGGCAAACGCCCCGGCCGCTTAGCCCGGCGGCTTGAATTAGACCATCCTCTGAAATTAGACTCTGGGGCTCCTTATGTGCCCCCCTTCTTCAGAGGGTCAGTGGGTTGCAGGCCTTTATGGTTTGGCAGGCCACTGACCGTGCCGATGCGACACGTCCTTTCCGCCACAGTTCAGAATGTGCCCGGCGTGCTGGCCCACGTGTCGGGCATGCTCGCCTCCCGCGGCTACAACATCGACAGCCTGGCCGTTGGCGAAACCGAGGACCCCGGCTTTTCACGAATGACCTTCGTGCTGCGGGGTGATGACCGGGTGCTGGAACAGGTCCGGCGACAACTGCAGAAAATTGTCACTGTCGTCAGCGTGATGGATATCAGTTCCCGTAACTACGTGGAACGCGATCTCATGCTGATCAAGGTTTCGGCCCCGGCCGGACCGGCTCGCTCGAACGTGAAGGAACTCGCAGAAATCTTCCGTGGCCGAGTGGTTGATGTCGCCGCCGACAGTGTGATTGTCGAGATCTCCGGCACTGAGAGCAAAATCGAGGGCTTTATCGACCTGGTGCGGCCGCTGGGGATTCAAGAGCTTGTCCGAACCGGTCGTATCGCCATGGTTCGTGGGAGCGGCCAGAACGAGGTTGAGAACGACGCCCCGGCTGTGGCTGCTGGCTGATGGAGCCGCTGGTGTGGCCGGCTTGAGTGCCAAAACACCCCAGCGTCGGACAGACCGACTGAACTTTTTCGAACAACTTTCTTTTTCAGACCGACGACCCGTCAAGGAGCCCACCGTGCCCGCCACGATTTACTACGAAGCTGACGCCGACCTCGCCGCCCTCTCAGGGAAGACCATCGCCATCATTGGCTACGGCAGCCAGGGCCATGCCCAGGCCCAAAACCTGCGAGACAGTGGTCTCAACGTGGTTGTCGCCCAGCGGCCGGGTGGCCCCAACTATGAATTGGCCAAGAGCCATGGGTTTGAGCCGCTGTCGGTCGAGGATGCGGTGAAGCAGGCCGACGTGGTGAACATTCTGCTGCCCGATGAATTGCAGGGGGACGTCTACAAGGCTGCCATCCGGCCCAATCTCAAGCCGGGTGCCGTGTTGATGGCCAGCCATGGTTTCAACTTTCACTTCAATCAGGTCGAGCCGCCGGCCGGGCATGACATTCTGCTGGTCGCCCCGAAGGGACCCGGCCACCTCGTCCGCAGTGAGTATGTGAAGGGGGGGGGAGTGCCCTGCCTGATCGCGCTTGGTGAGGGGGCCTCGGAGGAGACCAAGAAAATTGGACTGGCCTATGCAAAGGGCATCGGTGGCACCCGCGGTGGTGTGATTGAAACCACCATTGCCGAGGAGACCGAGACCGACCTCTTCGGTGAGCAGGCCGTGCTCTGCGGAGGCGTCTCGGAACTGATCAAGGCTGGCTTCGACACGCTGGTGGATGCGGGCTATCAGCCTGAGATGGCCTACTTCGAATGCCTGCATGAGATGAAACTGATCGTCGACCTGCTCTATCAGGGTGGCCTTGAGTACATGCGATACAGCGTGTCCAACACGGCCGAATACGGTGATTACACTCGAGGAAAACGGGTGATCACTGCCGAGACCCGGGCGGAGATGAAGAAGATTCTCGACGAAATCCGCTCGGGTGAATTTGCCCGCGACTGGATTCTCGAGAATCGGGCAGGTGCAGCGATGTTCAAGGCCACCCGTCGCCGTGAGCGGGAGCATCAGTTGACCGCCACCGGTCGGCAGCTGCGGAAGATGATGCAGTGGATTGAGAGCAAGGAAGTCTAGCGATCTCCAGAGAGCCCCTTTCTGGTCATTACCGACCCTTCCAGGGCATCACGCAACAAGCCGAGGGTTCACCATGAACACAGCTGAGCAGGCGACACGCGGTCTTTATGAACAGCTTGAGCCGGGTGACCGGGTTGAGGTAGTCCATGGGGTGACAGTCGGGTCAAGCGCGGCCTGGACCACCACGACGGTCGGCAAGGTGTTGCGCCGCGAACGGCGTCGGCACGGCCTGCACTTTCGCCGCAACGCCGACGACAAGGTCTACAGCGATGTCCTGATCCTCGCCCGCGACGACGGCGAACTCACCACTGTGACCATCGACGAGTACACCCGGCTCCGCAAGCTCTGACACGGACTACCGGGAACGGAAGCCCCGGGCTTGCCACCTCATGCAGTGGCTGGAAGCCGCCAAAGAGCACCGGTGGCTGCTCCCCGAAATTTGGGTTCACGCCCATTTGCCCTAAAAAGTCGGGCAAGAGGACCGAGCTTTCCGTGAACCTAGCCGACCCGCGCGATCACGCACTTGAGGTACTCGCCCTCAAGGCAGTGCATATTCACCGGGTGGTCAGCTGCGGCACCGCGGCATTCGAGGAGCTGCAGCATGCGATTGCTCCGCTGGGCGACACCCGAAAGCATCATCAGAAAGTCGTCGCGGCTGATCGCGCCGGAGCAACTGCAGGTCACGAGGGTCCCGCCTGGTTCGAGCAGTTCGACCGCCAGCCGGTTGATCCGGTGATAGGCCCGGAGGGCATCGCTTGCCGAGGCCCTGCTCCGGGCAAACTTGGGTGGGTCGAGAACTACCATGCCGAACCGGTCACCAGCCTCACGCAGGGCCGCCAGTTTCTCGAATGCATCAGCCTGCTCCACCAGCATCGTCGTGGCAGCATTCAACTCAGCATTGGCCCTGGCCAGCGCAACGGCTTTTGCGCTTGAATCGACCGAGAGCACGGCCGTCGCCTTCCCCGCTACTGCAGCAGCCACACCGAAGCCGCCGCCGTAACAGAACATGTCGAGTACCCGACGGCCGGCTGCGTAGCGGGCCACGGCTTGCCGGTTCTCCCGCTGGTCGAGGTACGCGCCTGTCTTCTGGCCTTCGGTGAGGTCGATGCCAAACTTCAGGCCATGTTCCTCGATGAAGACCGGTCCTTTTGGCCCCTCACCACGCAGCTGCCGGTCCGCCAGGTGGAGTCCCTCAAGTTTGCCGAGGCCTCGCTCGGCTCCCCGCAGCAGAATACCGCGGGGCTGAATGAGACGCTGAAGCGCATCACAGATTGGCCCCAGCCTTTCCGCGATCGCCAGGGCCGTTGGCTGCACAGCAAGGAAATCGGCGTAGCGATCGACGATGAGCCCAGAAAGTCCGTCGCCCTCGCTGTTGACCAGCCGGCAGGCTGACCGCGGCCCCAGTAGGCCAAGCTGACGGCGCAGGGCAACGGCCGCCTCCAACCGAGTTTCCCAGAAGCCTCCGTCAAGCGGCTCATCGGCTGAGAATCCGTAGAGTCTCACCCGCAGCCGACTGGCAGGATTGAACAGCCCGCGGCCGATGAACTGCCCATCATGAGTGACCAGATCGACCGCATCGCCTCCGGCAGGGTCACCCTCGACTCGAAGCACGGCCGATTCGAGTACCCACGGGTGACGCCCAAAAAACGGTCGGGCCCGCTTCGGCTTCACGAAGACCGCAGCCTGCGGAAACCCTTCCCGGGGTTCAGACCCGGCTGGCTCATCAGGCATGAGCAATCTGCTTGGTGGCAGGCTCCGGCAACACGTGGGGCTGCGGTAGGGCATCTGTCCCCGGTTCGGTCTTCACCCGGCGGTGATCCTGTTTGGCGGCCCGCTTCTTGTTAAGGCGAAGCACACTCCAGCCAAAAATGTCACCCAGTGGCCCCGCCAAGAGCGCTGGCAGGAGCACCAGATTACCGACCAACGCGACGGTCAGCATCGCCAGCATCATATGGCCAAAACGTTGCGTGGGGCCAAACGGCGACAAAGAGAAGACTGAGAGCCCAATGCCGATCACCCCCCAGCTTTGATACATCGCCCGGGCACAGCCCTTGTAGGCGAGCATGGTCGCTGCCTTCCGATCCATCCCTTCCGAAATCCCCCGCCGGAACCAGAGCATGAAGTGGACAACATCGTCGACCGTCACACCGAGGGCGACACTGGGCGCCATCACAGTGCCGATATCAATCAGGAGGTTGCCGGTGCCAAGGCCCTTGAGGATTGCGTTACCCCACCCCATGCCACCGAAGACCACCACCGCCGGAAAGGCGGCAGGCAGCAGGAGCACAAGGCCGGCCGAGGCCGCCCGGCAGAGCAAGACCATCACCAGCACGATGATTGCAAAGTCGCTGATGAAGCCGACGATCAGGCCGTCGAGCAGTGAGTGCTGAGCCTTATAAACCAATGGCACCAGGCCGGTGTAATCGACCGACACACCCTTGACGCCATCATCTTCATAGCGAGCCAGAATGGGATCGATTCGTGACTGCAGGTCACGTTTGAAGTCGGCATAGTCGACCTCTTTGGTGGCACTCACCCGGGCACTGATCCGCCAGAGTTCCTGCTCGCGTACACCGGCCTCATCTTCGAACTTTGCTTCCCGTAGGTAGTCGCCGTCGAGGAACTCATCACGGTGGGCGATCAGCCGCCGATTGAGCACACTCCGGCGGGTCCGGGCAGTCAGACCAAAGACACGTCCCGCCGCACCACCGAGGCCGCCACCACCAACGTCAAGGCTACGACCGAAGGTGACGGTCGAGAGTGAACTGCCCACCTCGTCGAGGTCGCCGATCTCCCGCTGGATCTCATCGACCAACTCCATTCGCTCAAGAAAGTTCAGGTCGCACTGCTCCTGATCACAGCGAATCAGAATCTCCATTGGCACCAGTGGCCCGAGCTTGTCCTCTAGCCACCGATAGTCCTGCCGGATGCGGGCTTGCGGAGAGAACAACCGCATGAGTTGGACGCTGCTCTCGACCCGAGTCATGCCGTACCCGATGCCTGCCATTACCAGCAGGCAGACGGTGGCGACAGCAATGTTGTGCCGAGTGATCCACTGCCCAACCCGCCACCAGGGGCTTTCTTCGATTGGCCGCCAGGTATCTTCGTCTTCTTCCGATGCCGTGGCTCCCAGCCGCAGCTTCGGAGGGAACAGTTCGAGACAGGCGGGCATCAACGTCATCAGGATGACGAAGCTCACCACCACGCCGATCGCGGAAAAGATGCCAAACATCTTGATCGGCACCAGCTCACTTACTGCCAGGGTTGCCAGACCGACGGCCGTGGTGCCGGTCGCCAGCGACAGCGGCAACAGGGCGTGGTGAACCGATGCGCCCGCGGCTCCCTTCTGCACGCCGGTTTCAGCCAACTGGTCACGGTAGTAGTTGGCCAGATGGATCGCGCCACTGGTGGTCGCGACGTATACCAGCGACGGCATCGTCAGCAGGATCGCATCAACCGGGTAGCCTGAGTACCAGACGATCGCCAGACTGGCAAACATGCTGTAGACGCCCGAAGCTAGCACCAGGCCGACCAGCATCTTGCTCTTCAGGCTCCACCAGCTCACGAAAAACCCAACCACCAGCGACAGCCCGAACAAGAGCGTGACACTCGTCTGGCCCGCCCGATCGATCGAGACGTTGTCGACCGGCGGGCCGCCCATGTGCAGCGTTTTCTCGGGAATGCCGCATTCCTCGACCGCCACATCCTTGATGGTGTCAATTGCACCATGCAGGTTAGCGCGGGCGGCATCGGAAAGTGTCAGGACGAGGCAGGTCTGAAGATCGTCGACCTTGGCCACCTGCCGGCGGGATTGGGACGGCTGGTCGGCAGATGATTCCTCGGTCTCGGTGGCAGTCGCAGCCGCCTGCTGGCCGGAAGCCACTTCAGCAGGTTGCGGCCGGTCACCGATCAACGCACCGGTCAGCCGGTCAACCGCCTCCTCCGGGTCGAGGTTCAGCGGTTCATCTGTCATCTGCTCGACGGCCCGTGGCCCAGTCTGTGCCGTCTTAAAGTAAATTGGCCGGTTGATTCGCGAGGCTTCTTCCGGTGGCGGCAGGAGTTTCCGGGCCAGCAGTTCCAAGCGGGGGTCAGCCATGGTGCAGCCATCCCAGCTGACCAAGATGAATTCCTCTCCCTGGAAGTTTTGGCGAAAGAAGCGATAGGTCTGCGTCTCTGGATACTCCAGCGGCAGCCAGCCCTTCACATCGTTGCGGTTGTTCCCCTTAGCCTTGATCGCCCCCACCACAACCATTGGCAGCAGGAAGACCAGAACGGCAAGAATCCAGACACTGTACCGTTCGTAAAATCCAGGTTTTTGCGACATTGCGCCTCGGTTCGAACCAGGTGTGATTCGATTGCGATGTGGGGCAGGGGTCCGGCAGGCAGATCGGCGAGAGCAAATTACAGCAGCCCGCTCGCCGATGAACGCTCTTGGAGGGTCCTCTTAGCAGCTGTTATCCGTAACAGCATAGAAAGTTACCGATATCTTGCAGGCGAGTCCATATCGTTGGACAGGCCTGTGTCCCTGCAAACCCGTCTGAAAACAGTTCAATCCCTCCCAGGGGAAGGTTTTGGGCGAAAGGAAGAGCCGCTCTGTTCAGCAGAATCAGCCTCACCCCCCTCTGGTGGACTGTTTTTGCCGTCAGCTTTTGACTGTTTTGCCAGGTTTGTGTCGTTCGACGCAGTTTCTCTTGCGATGAAACCGCAGTCACGATGCGAGCCGTCACAAAACGGTCGGGTGGCTGAATGGCCACAGCGGCACAGCGCCACAGCCCGCTTCTGGCTCGGCAACTGGAAGGCCTGACCAAGATGGTCGTTGACCCTGATTGCTGACAGCGGCCGGCCCTGCTCGTCGTGTGGCAGTTCGATCACCAGCGGGCCGTTCTCGCGGCAGCGAATCGTTGTCACCGGCGGCTGGACATCCGAGTGGTCGGCAGAGGGCTTCATGCTGGAGGCTCCGCCTTAGTTGGTGGTGGTGCCTTTGGTGGCTGAAGTGACAGCCACCACCAGAGCCCGCCAGCGGCGACCAGCAGCAGCAGTGAGACCAGTTGCGAGATTGACAGCGGCGTTCCCAGAGCAGGAGGCTCGTCGACCCGAATCTGCTCCAGCACGATCCGGGAGATCGGATGGAGCGTCAGGATGAGGGCAAAGACAGCTCCGTCGCGTCTGGCGAATGGCGTGTAGGCGACCGCCAGGCAGGCGAGGATGGCGGCATCAATGGCGGCGTAGAGTTGGGCTGGGTGGATCGGCAGCGTCGGCAGGCCAGCGTTGTCCGCAGCAGGCTGTGGCAACAGCCCCCGGCTTACCTGATCAAACCACGGAGGGCTGCCTGCTGGAAATCGCATCGCCCAGGGAAGGTCACAGAGCCCGCCGTAGCAGCAGCCGTTGAGAAAGCAGCCGATACGTCCCAACGCGAGCCCTACCAGCAGCCCTGGGGCAATGCAGTCGGCCAGCTGTAACAGGGGCAACCGCCTTCGTCGGGCGAACCACCAAGCTGCCAGGGCGGCGGTTGGTACCGCACCGAAGACAACAAGTCCGCCGGCGGCAATGTTGAGCACGGCAGGGATTGCCGCCAGCAGACTGCGACCCGGGGGAAAGAACTGAGCATGGTATTCGATCACATAAAACAGTCGGGCCCCGATCAACCCCGCTAGAAAGACCTCCAGTCCTAGTCCAACGATGGTGTCGGCATCGATGCCGACGGCCCGACCGCGAACGATCGACAACCAGGTGCCCGCAGTGGCTGCCGCCAGCAGCATGACCCCATAGCCCCGAATGGGTACTCCCTGACCATCATCCAGGGCCGGCAGCCCCCAGGCGATGATTGCCCCGCTGACGGCCAGCGGAGGGGCCAGTGACCGGACTGCCGTGGCAATTCCCTGTCGCCAGCCGGCCCAGGCCAACGCGGCGAGGCAAATCACCGCCCAGACAGCGAGCAACAGCCCCCAGCCCAAGAGCGGCAGCGACAGGCCGGCCAATTCAATCCGTGACGGAATGTGGAAGAGCGTGGTCAGCACGTCGCACTTCCCCGAGGCGAGAGCGGCAGGTTGTCGATCAGTCGGGTCTGCCCCAGGCGGCCGGCGACCAGGGCGATGGCAGCCGTCTCGAGTGGCAGGCTCTCCAGTGGTCTGAGCGTTTCGGCTGCAACCACTGCGGCATAGTCGATGGCGATGCCTGCTGCGTCGAGCGCATTCTTCATGCCATCTGTAATGGTGGCGACCGACGCCCCGGCCTGCCAGTCAACGTGAGCCTGTTCAAGGGCGAGCGAGAATGCCCTGGCCTGCTGTCGCTGCTCGCTCGTGAGATAGGCATTGCGGGAACTCATGGCCAGTCCGTCGGGCTCTCGTACGGTTGGGCAGACACGGACCTCAATAGGGAGACCAAGGTCGCGTACCATTCGTTTGATCACCAGCGTCTGCTGCCAGTCTTTCGCCCCAAAATAAGCAGTATCGGCAGGGACGGCCTGAAACAGCCGGCAAACGATCGTCGCCACGCCGCTGAAATGTCCCGGTCGTAGCCGCCCCTCGAACGGTTCGGCCGGCCCGGCCACCTCGATGCGGGTGGCGTTGCCGGGGGGATACATCTCGGCGGTGTCCGGTGCGAACACCCAGCGGACCCGCTGCTGGCCGAGCAGTCGGCAGTCAGCGGCAAGGTTGCGAGGATAGCGGTCGAAGTCTTCGTGGGGGCCGAACTGGGTCGGATTGACATAAATTGAGACAACGACGTCGTCGCAGTCGGCCAGCGCCTGTTCCACCAGGCTGGTGTGGCCGGCATGCAGGCTGCCCATGGTGGGGACAAATCCGACCCGCCGACCAGCGGCCTGGGCGGCAAGCACTTCGGCACGGATTGCACCGCTTGTGTGGATCACCGAGGGGCCAGCCGTCATTGAATCGCCTCGATGGCGGCGACCGCCTCGTTGACCGTTCGCCCCAGGTCATCGGCATCGAATCGGATGACCGCCTTGGGACGGGGAACGGAGCCGCCTGTGAGGCAGTGTTTCAGATCATCCTGCAAGGCAAGCAGGGCCTCGGCCTCACCGTTTTCGGGTAAGCCCGAGGAGACAAGGTCAGCGAAGATGTCACTCTGTCGGGTCGGTTGGCGACAGTAGCTGATGCGTTCTCGGAGGGCATCAGGGCCGACTTCGAGGAAAAGCACGATATGCGGTGGGACGGTTCCCGCAGCAAGACGGTCGAATGCTGTCAGGAACTCCCGGCGGCCGGCTGGGGCAAGGCAGCGTTCCGCGGCCAGCCGAACGGTCTCCAGCCAGTAGTCAGTAACCGTGCCGTGCGGATCGCCCGGCCAGCCAGATCGTTTGAGTGGTGCAGCGTACTGCCTGAGCGTCTCTTGCCAAAAGGCCGTCGCTTCCGCCGTCGTGCCGCCAGGCCCGCCAGCAATCGGTAGGGCCGCTGGTGCATGCAGCTGACGTGAGAGGGTGACATCGGCAACGGCAGAGGCAACCTCGGGGCACCCACTGCCAGGGATGCCAACGACTGCCACATGCAGGTGTCGTTGCGAGATGTTCTCGAGCAGATCGCCGATGGTGCAGCCAGCCTGGGGGTGCCGGAGATCTGGGGCGATTTCCGCCGCCGGTTCGAGAACAAACCTGCGGGTTGTCATCCGGGGATGGGGAAGCTGCAGCCGTTCATTTTCGATAATGCGGTCACCGTGCAGCAGCAGATCGAGATCGATGCTGCGGGGCCCCCACCGTTGTTCACGGCGGCGATCGAGTGTGTTTTCGATTGCCGCCAACATTGCCAAAAGGTCTTCTGGCTCAAAACTGGTTTCGATCAGGCAGGCCGCATTAAGGTAGGCAGGTTGCCCAGGTGGACCACCGACCGGCCGTGTTTCCATGAACTGGCTGACCTCAAGCAACGCAATGCCGGGCATGAACCTGAGCATGTCGATTGCCTGATTGAGCTGTTCGCGTGGGCAGCCGAGGTTTGCGCCGCACCCAATCAGGGATCGGACCGGTTTTTCAGCCGTGGCAGTAACGGTAGCCATTCGGCCAGCGGGTTGATCCGAGAACCCACCAGCCGACCGGCCACCTGCAAGATTGCATGGTGGCCGAACGGCCCCTGTGCCAGTCACCCCACCGTCACGTTCCATCGCAGCGACGTCCTGCCCTCAGTAACCTGCCCAACTGCCTGCCCTCATCTTACGGACAAAGCAGACTGCTGAGGCAAGGTGGCCTTGAGACGGGTGTCATTTCAGAGGTTCACCACTTTAAGAACGGGGGGGACATCCAAGCCACGACGGCTGCCGTCGACTGTCGATCCCTCACTCGCCGCCCCCCTGTGTCTTGAAGCGATGTTCTCAGACGCCCTCTCGATTGCCCTCCTACACCCACCAGAATCTCGTGCGGTTTTGCCCGCATGCTTCTTCAGCGGTGGAGCTGATCGCCTTTCTTCCGCACCACCAGGCATTGAGCAAAGAAGACTGAACGAGGACTTCCCTGCAACCCGCTTGATCAAAGTTTCGATCGACGTTTCGATGAACCAAAGTGCGACTGATGAGGCGTCATTCTGTTGAGCAAAAACATCCTGTCAAGCTTGATCAAAACTCTTCGCAGTTGAGAGCGGAAGGCGTGCACCGCTGGTGCATCTGCTGGCATGCTTTCGCGGGAGTCTGCGTTTCGTCGAGACAAAATATGGAAGCCGGGACTGCCGGTGCTGGTGAACCGGCCGCTTACGAGGGCTTTTGACCAAACATTGGGAGCTACCAGCCCAAACCGATATACTCTCGAGCAGAATCAAAAGGCTCATTGCTTGGAAAACAGTGAACCGTCAGGAGATCCAACGCTGTGATTTCAGTTCGTCCCAAAGTTACCGATCTGGTTTTTCAGCTGTACGGAAGGTCCCTGCACCCGGAACTGTTTCGGCATTATGCTGTGAGGCGTCTGGAACGTGGCCAGTTCACCGCAGATGTGTCGATCACTGACAGTGGGCACATTGTCTGCTGGCGGGCAGGCGGGCTCACGCTCAGCGAGGTGGCGACCTCGTCAGATCAGCCGGTCCCGGAGAAACGTCGGCTGCTTTCCCACGCCATTCAGGGCGAACAGACCGACGCCCTCGAGTGTGCCAGTGGCGTCTGCTATGAAACATGCTTTCAACTGGAACGAGTTCGCCCGGATGTCTTCTGGAACTTTCAGCAGGAACTCTGCGCTGACGGCAACAGCCAGGGGCTGTTTCACCGTTTTGCGGCTGGCGGGCGGCTGGCAATCGGTGCGGTCAGTTGGATGAACATCGAAACGCGTTCTAAAAGCCTCCTGATCCAGGCCTTTCACACGTTTCCGGATGATTTTGCGATTGTCAAAAGTCAGTCGGTTTTCCAAATCCCCTGATCAGCCGACAGGATCCTGCCACTCCCCTCTGATTCTGTTCAGCGCCCGCCTATGCCACCCACTGAAGCATCTGCTGCCAAGTCCGAAACCAGTAGAATTCTCATCGCGGATGACAACGAGCCCAACCGCGAATTACTTGAGGTCTACCTGGCTGATCTCGATTGCCAGATCGACACGGCGATTGATGGTGAGGACACCCTCGCAAAGGTGGCGTCATTCCGGCCAGATGTGATCCTGCTCGACATCATGATGCCGAAGCTCTCCGGCTTCGAGGTCTGCCAGCAACTCAAGGCTGAACCGGCCACCCGGGGCATCATGATCCTGATGGTGACCGCGCTCGGTGAGCTGGGCGATATCGAACGAGCTGTCGAAGCTGGCACCGATGATTTTCTTTCCAAACCCGTCAACAAGGTCGAGCTGGTGAAGCGAGTCGAAAACATGCTGAAACTGCGGCATGTCAGCGACGAACTGGAGCGGCTGCGTAGCTACATCAGCACCATGGATGATGATCTGCCGCCGCGGCAGGGCTGAGGCCGATGACCTCGGCCGCTTAGGAGCGGGTCAGGCCGACCTGCTCAAGCACCTGGATGGCCGCCGGTGATTTATTGAGGACGTAAAGATGAATGCCGGAGACGCCACCGGCGATGAGTTCCTCGGCCTGACGGGAGGCGTATTCGACACCCGCTTCGAATTGGGCCTCGGTGTCATCACCGGCAGCTTCGAAAGCTCGTGTGAATGACTCAGGGAGCCGGGCCTTGCAGAGGCTGGCGATCCGCTGAATCTGGGCATAGTTGGTCACCGGCATCAGGCCCGGGATGATTGGTTGCTCGATGCCGATGGCGGTACAGCGGTCACGGAAACGGAAGAAGTCGGCGTTGTCGTAAAACAGTTGTGTCACCACCACGTCACTGCCGGCGTCACACTTTTCTTTGAGGAACGCCAGGTCAGCCTCTGGACTGATCGCTTCCTGGTGGGTTTCGGGATAGCCGGCAACCAGAATTTCGAAAGAGGGAAATTCAGCCGCAATGAGGGCGACAAGTTCTGAGGCATACCGCAGCCCGTCGGCCACCGGTGTGAAGGAGGTCTCTCCCTTGGGCGGGTCGCCTCGGAGCGCAACGATGGCTGTCACACCGTGGCGTTCCGCCTCACGGAGGTACGCCCGTAGCTGCTCAACGGTGCTGCCGACGCAGGTCAGGTGACTGGCCACTGCGATATTCGGATGGCGGCTGCGGACACCGTCGAGAATCTCGAGGGTCTTGCTCTGGGTCGAGCCGCCGGCCCCGTAGGTACAGGTGATCAATCGCGGTTCAAATCCCACCAGTTCATCGACGGTCCGCCAGAGCATGGCCTCCGACTCGACGGTCTTGGGGGGAAAGAGTTCGAAGGAGAGGGCGAACGAGTTCTGCTGGTAGCTGCTGGTGGCTGACATTGGAATTCCTTTCGGTTGGAGCGGGAATTCAGGCGAAAGTGGTGGTTGGCGACACCACCTCCAGAGGAACCGCTTACCAGCATTCACCCTAACAGACCGCAGCGATTGTCGCAGCGGTGGAAAACCTCACCGTTATTCGGCCAGGGCAATAAGCAGGGCCCGGTCGGCCTCGTGGAAGGCGATGCCGCGGCGGGCCATCATCCGCCTCAGGGCGGTTGCCACTTGCTCGACGGTGGCCCGCGTACCCGTCGGCAGGCCGGCGATGACGGCGGCAAACGGAGCAACCGGACTGGCAACACGGCCCTCGACAGTGGCTGCCGGGCCAATCAGGCCGCCGCAGGGCAGCGTTGTCTGGATGCCTGTTTTGGAAAAATCACCAACAAGGCAGCCGAAAAACTGCCGCCCGCTGTCAGTCACGCCGCCGTCGTGATCCTGCAGCCGAACCGTGCCATAGCTGTACTTCAGGTTGCCGGTGATGGTGCCGGCACCGAGGTTGACCCAGCTGCCAAGATGGCTGTGACCGAGGAAGCCGGCATGGGCCTTGTTGGAAAATGGCTCAATCACGCTGGCCGAGATCTCGCCCCCGAGTCGGCAGTCGTGGCCGACAACGGTCCCTGGGCCAAGCCAGCTGCGGGGGTGCACCTTGGTATGGCGACCAATCCGCAGCGGGCCGTCCAGGCAGCAGAACGGACCGATCTCAGCGGCCGCATCGATCAGCACCGGGCCACCACGAATCGAGACGAAATCGTCCACGCGTGGAACGAGCTCCTTGGCGCTAACCTTTTCGAGATAGAGCCCGGGGCGCGGCTCAACGTAGCGGCCAGAATCGATGGCAGCCGCCAGCATCTCCTCGAGGGATTCTTCGTGGGCGTCAAGCAGATCGCCCGGACTGTTGAGCAGCGTGAGCAAGGCCTCGATTCGGGGCAGCCCGGCCTCGGCGGCGACAACGGCCAGCGGCAGGCTGCCGGCGGCCAGTTGGTCAAGCAACTGGGCGTCGGTATTGGCGGCTGATGCATCGCGGTGGAGGATCGCGGCGGCAACGGTTTCACCGGCTAGTACCACACCCCTCTGGCCTGCCTCAACGAGTGTTCGCAACGCAATCAGGTTCGGGCGGCTCGGGACGAGCCGGGCATTGACGAGCAGCACTGTTTCGCCATGCCGCGACCGGATCAGGGGGGCGGGCACGGGCTCTGATGGCCCCCCCCAGTGCGGCACCCGCGTTCCATCCAGGGTGGCAAGGTAGTCCCGTAGAAAAGGGCGGAGCACTCTGTGGACCCGGCCAAAGTGGCCGAGCAGTTCGACCAGGCTGCCACCGCCGATCGACAGATCACAGGCGGGCCGGGCGATGGTCAGCGGGCCGAGAGCGGCAACAACGTCATCTTCGCAGACATAGACATCCATGGCGGTCGTACGGTAACAGACGCCTTCCTGCGGCGGCGAGGCCACTGCTGGCAAAATGGGCCGCGGGAGCGTACGCTCGGTTTTCCCGGCCGGAGTGGCGGAATGGCAGACGCGACGGACTCAAAATCCGTTGCCCGCAAGGGCGTGTGGGTTCAAGTCCCACCTCCGGCATTGATAGGGCCGTGACCATGGCAAAGGCCGTGCCGGCGGCACCTATCGCTTACGGACCTCGAGCACATACCGCATCAGGTCGTTGAACTCCTGCCGATTCTTCAGTTGGCGCACCAGGTGTTCCGGCATCAGGGAGACCGGTGACTCAAATACATCGTCGACGTCTGCCTTGCTGAACACCATCGGGGTCGACTGGGCCAGGTTCCGCAGCACGATCTCATCAGCAGTTTCAGACACCCGCAGGCCCGTTTGCTGCCGGCCGTCAGCGGTGATTACCGTTACTTGTGCATAGGCCTTGTCGATCAGCCTTGATGGGTAGAGCACTGACTCAACGAGTTGCTCGGGGCTCAGCGCTGTCTTGAGTTCATCGAGCTTCGGGCCCAGCTGAACGCCACC
>RFVE01000480.1 GCA_009922585.1 Planctomycetia bacterium | reverse complement strand
GCCTGGGGAGCCGTCAGCCGCACCTCGGCCGGCGGCGGTGCCAGAGGCTTGCGAGTGGTCTTCAACTCGGCTGTCAGCGCCATCCGCTGTTTCTCAGCCTTTGCGGTCTGATCTTCCAACTCCGCCAGCATGGCATTGAGTTCTGCAATCTGCTTTTCAGCCTCCGTACGCTGTTTGGTGGCCGCCGCGGTCTGCTGCTGTGCGGTGGTGCTGGTCTGTTTCGCAAGGTCTTCAATCCGCTTGAGCTCCCGCTGCAGCCGTTTGAGTTCCAACGCCGGGTCGTTCGTTTGAATTTCCTTTTCTCGGGCAAGGTCCTGCTGCAGTCGCTCGAGCCGACGGGCCACTTCTTCGGCATGCAGCTTTTCTGCCGCAAGCTTCTTGGGATCGAGCGAACGCTGGAATTCTTCAACGATCCGGTTCGCAGCCTCTTGGCTCGAGATCTGGACGGCGACGAGCACAATTACCAGGATGCCAACAACATTGGTCAGGGCATCGAGCAACGAGTCCATGTTGCCGCCGGTCGCCGAGGTCGTGCGTCTGCGTCGTCTGGCCATGACTGGT
Source organism: Planctomycetia bacterium (assembly GCA_009922585.1). Lineage (GTDB taxonomy): Bacteria > Planctomycetota > Planctomycetia > Pirellulales > UBA1268 > UBA1268. Next base: position 850 of record RFVE01000480.1, on the reverse strand, counting down.
GTCTGGTGGAGGCTGACTGATACGAACGGTTAAAGGGAATACGCCGTTGGATTGGCTACAGGCTCAACGAGTCGAGTGGCAGGACCCCTTCGCCTGGGAGTGGAATTTTGCTGTAGAGCTTCCGCTGGCGAATGGGGGCAAGTTCCTCATTGAACAGAGGACTTTGCGGGTTGTCGAAGACCTTCTGCTCGAGCTTATCTTTATGCACCTGCTGGAAGCGATCGAACTGCCCCTTGACGGTGGCGTAGACGTCAAGTGCATCAGGCCGCAGCATAAGCACGACGATCTTGTTCCGATCGTTGAGACCAGCCTCCATGATGGTCTGCAGGGTTTTGTCACCCTGGATTGACTTTGTGGGCACCTGCTTGGCCTTGTCTCCCTGCCAGAACTGCTTGGCAGGAAAAATCGTCAGCCCCGTCTTGTTCACCTCGATGAACATGCCCGATGTCGGAATGAGTGAGTGCACCTGAAAGGGTGTCCGGAGTGCCGGCAGCAGCACGATTGATTTGTCGGGGGCTTTTTTCCGTTCTGCAATCTCTGCCCTGACCTTCGCGATCGCCGCATCAAGTTCACGTTTCTTCTTTTCCAGCAGCGTTTTGTTTGTGACAAGCTTGGGGTCTATCTTCAAAGGATTTTTCGGAACCCGGGCCAGCATGTTTCGGGCCTGCTCAAGTCGATCCTCGGCGGCTTCGATCTGTTGCTCAATCTTTTCGAGCTGCGCATTGTTGGTGCGATTGCTGGCGTGTAGAGCGGCCAGTTCTTTTTCGAGCGTCTTGATCCGGCGTTCCTGTTCAGCCACTTGCTCGAGCTTGGCTTCTCGGTCAACGACCTCAGCCATCGGCTTCGTATC
>RFVE01000479.1 GCA_009922585.1 Planctomycetia bacterium | reverse complement strand
TGGTATCTCAAGCAGGCCGGCTACTACACGACCAACAACGACAAGACCGACTACAACTTCGAGAAGCCGGTCACAGCCGATGCCTGGCATGAGTCGTCAAAGAAAGCGACCTACAAAAACAGGGCGCCGGGGCAGCCGTTCTTTCATGTGCAGACCTTGAAGGACACCCATGAGGGCCGGCTTTTTGAGAGGCGTTCTGCAAAGGCCGACACACCTGCCTCCCCTGCCGACGTCACGCTCTTCCCCTATCACCCCGACACCCCATTGTTTCGGGAGAAGTACGCGGACTACCTCACGCTCCATTCGGTCATTGATGATCACGTTGGAAGGTTTGTAGCCGAACTTGAGGAGCAGGGCCTCCTTGACGACACCTTCGTCTTCCAGTTTGGTGACCATGGAGGGGTGCTCCCCGGCAGCAAGGGCTATGCCCGCAACGACGGGCTGCATGTGGCCTTGGTTGTCTATGTTCCAAAGAATTGGCGGCAACTCGTGCCTGCGGAACCGGGAACGCGACTCGATGGCGTCGTCGAGTTTGTTGACCTGTCGGCCACGGTGCTCAATCTCGCGGGTGTTGCCGTGCCTGCGGAGATCGACGGGCGGCCCGTGCTGGGCCCGGGGGTCAGCTGCGACGATCTCGACAGTCGCAACGAAGCATTCGGCTACGCGGATCGGTTTGATGAAAAATATGACTTTGTCCGGTTCTTGCGGAAGGGACACTTTTCATACCACCGCCGCTACCAGCCATTCAATTTCGACGGCCTCCATAATGGCTACCGCTACCGCCAGCCCGCGTATCGGCAATGGCGGGATCTCTTTCATGCCGGCTCGCTCAACGCAGTGCAGCGGGCCTTTTTTGAGCCGGCCTCGCCAGAGGCACTTTTCGACCTTGAGCAAGATCCTCACGAAACCCACAACCTCGCTGATGATCCCGCCTACCACGACACGCTGGTCGATCTCAGGGAAACCCTGCAGCGGCGACTCAGGGCCATGCCCGACCTCGGGTTTATTCCCGAGCCCGTGTTGCTGGCTGAAAGCAAAGGAGACGGCTTTGGCTATGGCCAGCGAAATCGATCCCTCATCAACGAACTGCTTGACATCGCCGATCTGCAACTCGAGCCATTTGAAGTGGCTCGACCGGTTCTCAAGACGAAGCTGACCTCGGCAAATGCCCTTGAGCGCTACTGGGCGTTGATCAGTTGCAGCGTGTTCGGCGAGCAGGCGGAGGAATTCTTCTCCCAGGCTCAACGCCTCGCAGCCTCAGATACCAACCTGCTCGTCCGCTGTCGCGCGGCAGAATTCCTTGCGATTGCAGGACGGCAGGATCCCCGGCCCGTGCTGACGGATGTCCTCAACGCCTGCACCGATCCGGTTGCCGCCAATCTGATCCTCAACACGGTCGTGCTCCTGCGGG
>RFVE01000478.1 GCA_009922585.1 Planctomycetia bacterium | reverse complement strand
TTGACCCGCTGGGCCTCGCCGCCGGAGAGCTGCGGGGCTGGCTGGCCGAGCGTCAGATAGCCCAGGCCCACATCGACCAGCGTGCCGAGGATGCGGGCAATCTGCGGCACTGACTCAAACAGCACCGCCGCGTCGGCGATGCTCATCTCGAGCACGTCGGCAATGTTCTGGCCGTGCCACTTGGCATGGAGCGTTTCAGAGGAGAACCGCCGGCCCTTGCAGGCCTCGCACTGCACCCAGACGTCAGGCAGAAAGTGCATCTCGACCCGCCGCTGCCCCAGCCCCTCGCAGGCCTCGCAGCGGCCCCCCGGCACGTTGAAGCTGAAGGTCCGGGGCGTGAAGCCCCGCGTGCGGGCCTCCGGCACCTTGGCAAACAGCTGCCGGATCGGGTCAAAGACGCCAGTGTAGGTGGCCGGGGTCGAGCCGGGGGTTGAGCCGATCGGCTCCTGGTCAACGAGGATTGTCTTGTTGAGTTTGGCGAGCCCCTTCATCGAGTCATATGCCCCCGGCTGCTCGCGGGAGGCATGCAGCCGCCGGGCCACCGCCCGCCAGAGCACCTCGAGCACCAGCGAGGTTTTGCCGGAGCCGCTGGGGCCGGTGACGGCGGAGAGCACGCCGAGGGGAAACTTCACGTCGAGGTTTTTGAGCGTGCGATGCCGGATGCCGCGTAGCTCCAGCCACTCCCGCGGCTCGCGGCGGCCGTGCTCACGCTTGCGGATGAGGACCGCGTCGCAGGCCCGCCGCTGGGCCAGATAGGGGCCGGTGACACTGGCCTTGGTGGTGGTCAGTTTTTTGGGTGTGGCCTGGGCGACAACCGTGCCCCCCTCGCGGCCACTGCCGGGGCCAAAGTCGAGGCAGCTGTCGGCGGCATTGACCACGTCACGGTCGTGCTCGACCACCACGATCGTATTGCCGAGATCGCGGAGCTTGGCCAGGGCCGTAATCAGCCGGTGGGTGTCGCGAGGGTGCAGGCCGATCGTCGGCTCGTCGAGCACGTAGAGCACGCCGGTCAGGCCGCTGCCCACCTGGGCCGCCAGCCGGATTCGCTGCATCTCGCCACCCGAAAGGCTGCCCGCCGGCCGGGCCATGTCGAGATAGTCGAGGCCGATCTCGTCGAGGAAGGTGGCCCGGGCGGTGAGCTCTCGCAGCAGATCACCGGCGATCGATTTTTCGTGGTCGGCCAGCGTGATCCCAGCCAGTTCGGCCGCCAGCTTGCCCAGTGGCATCCGGCACCAGACGTCGAGCGTGCGGCCCCAGAGGGTGACGGCACTGGCCACGGGCGTCAGCCGGCTGCCGCCGCACTCACTGCAGGGCACCTCACCCATGACGGCATCGACCTTGCTGCGGAGGGCAGTCACCATGCGAGAGGCATCTTCGCAGGCAGGTTCGAGGCCTTTGAACTGGAAGGCGAACCAGGTGTTGCCA
>RFVE01000477.1 GCA_009922585.1 Planctomycetia bacterium | reverse complement strand
ATGGGCCATCAGCTCACCGCCGTGCCAGCCGATGGCGATCAGCAGGTAGATCACCAGGCTTTGATAGAGGGCCTTCGGGAACTCAAACGGCACCTTCAGGATCGGCACCAGAAAGCCCATGAAGAAGAACAGCAGCAGTGGCTGAAACAGGTTAGTGACAAAGTTGTGCAGCAGTTCCTCAGCCAGCGAGCCGGCCTCATGGACCTCGGTCGGCCGGATTCGCAGCACTCCCTGGGCTTCGGCCATCCGCAGCCATTCCAGCTGGCCGCCGGTGACTGCCAGCCCGACCAGACGGGTCTCATAGAATTCCGGGTGGTCGGCCGACTCAGCTGTTTCAGTGTCATCGGCTGCCAGCTCGGCCGGCTCTGCCGGGACAACGTCGCTGGCCGCTCCGGTGGTCGGCTTGTTTGAGACCACCAGAATGCCCCGCAGAATCGTCTTGGCGACCGGGCCTTCGTCGCCGAGGGTGACATGGGCGATGTCGACCTTCTCGCCGACGGTGCCGGCAGCAGCGGCCTCCAGTTCCACCACGGTGCGATAAATCCGCTGCCCGATCGGCAGGTTGCGGGCCACTGGCCCGTCAGCTGACAGGTCATCCGCCCGCTGGTCCATCTTGTGGCCGAGCACCACCGGCAGCTGGCCAACGACTGTTGGGGGCGGGGCAGCAGGAATTGCTCTCACGGCCATCAGCAGAACGATGACAGCGGCAATTCCTTGCGGCAGCCCGGCAGGCCGCCAGCGAAGCATGGTCATGGCGTCAATCCGTGGTGCAGATCGCCGATCGGACCGTGACCACCATTCCGGCGGGGGGCCACCAGCAATCCATCGTCGAGCTAGCCACAGGTTTATGCTCGACCGCTCGGTTGCACAAGCAGCAGAAACTTACAACTGTGAAAGGATAGCTGCTAACGGCAGTGACAGCACCGCTCTTCGACCGTCCATTCGAAGCCCGGCACCTTGCGGGCAGGATGCCGGGTGGTCGGCGGCAGAACCCTTGGCGTTCTGTCAGCCGACCCCAAGCGGACGGGGGCCAGGGATGGCCCCGTCCGCGTAAAACTAGAACTCCGCCTGGAACCTCGTCCCAACGATGTCAAACGGCACGGCTCCTACACCAACGTAGTTGGGCATGCTGTGAATCCAGTTGAGCTGTACCCGCATGGCCCGGTTCCACCACCAGTTGATCGCTAGGGTCGACTCGTTGAGCGTGCCAAACTGCTTGGCCGGTGGCGGCCTGATCTGCCCTTCGACGGGACGCTCGTTCGCCGGGTTGAGGTTACGGCTGGTAAGGTCGACATAACTCCAGCGAAACGCCAGTTCCCAGGCACCCCAGCCGCGAATTCGGCCCCGCCGGCCCGTCCCGAAAAAAGGCGTGAACGGATCGACGTTGTAATCAAAGACACCAGCCGTCTTGAGATAGTCGGCATGCTCACCGGT
>RFVE01000476.1 GCA_009922585.1 Planctomycetia bacterium | reverse complement strand
GGGATCTCGTTGAAGACCTTCATCGCCTCCACGATGCAGACGGTCTTCTCCGGACCGATCCGGTCGCCGACCTTCACGAACGGGGGACTTTCGGGGCTGGAGGCCTGATAGAAGGTGCCAACCATTGGGCTTTTGACCACGACCATCCGGGCGTCCTCAGCAGATGGCCCGACTGTTTCTGCGGCGGCCGCCGGTGCAGGTGCTGCAGGGGGGGCAACTGGGGCCGAGTATGAGACAACCTCGCCACCACGTTTGATTCGTACGGCACTGTCGGCCTGTTTGAGGTCGATCTCGGTAAGATCGTGCTCCTTCATCAGGGCGATCAGTTTGCGGATCTTCCGCATGTCAAAAACGTCGGTCGATGACTGGGACCCGCTCATGCGTCCGGTCCTCCTCAGGCGGTGATCGGTAGTGTTCGGTGACGGCAACGACTATGCCTGTGCCGTAACACCCCCACAATGAGGAGGTGTGGCCAACGGGCAGAAATCGAGCCAGAATCGCGGCGAAGGTAGCGATTCTGTGTGGTTTCCGTCAAGGTAGCGGCAAATCGGCCGTCGGTGACGGCTCCGGTTCGTCCCCTGCAGAACACCCCTCCGAGCATCTCCGATGGCCGAACGACAGCCCCTGCCACCCCCCGATCTGCCCCGGCTGCCACCACCCCCAGCACCGCCTGTATCACCACCAGCCAGAAGAGGATACAGGTGACGGACTGGTCGCTTGTCAGGCGTTTGGTTGTCAAGATTGCCCCGGCAAAACCGACCGCACAGAAAATAGCTGCCATCAGCGGCCAGCTGAATTCTGCGGCTCCCGGGCGGGCGACGACCAAAATGCCGATAAAACCAATCACCGCTGCGCCTATCTGGCTGAGCGTCAGCTTTTCTTTCAAAAAGAAGGGGGCCAGCGCCAATACCCAGAGCGGCGTGGTGAATTCAAACGCTACAAGCTGGGAGAGCGGGATAAAAACCACCGCATAAAACCACAGATTCTGGCCCATGAAATGCAGCAAATTGCGCCCCAGATGCAGCCTCAACCGATTGGTCTTGATCTGGGTCAGCGTACCGCTGATCCGCGCCACCCCCAGCACAATGACGATGCCAATAAAAGAGCGATACATCATAATCTCAAAAGTATCGAGCTGGCCGCCCATCTCGCGCCCACCAACCAGAAGCAAGGTAAAGGACAGGATTGTCCCCAGCATATAAAAGGCCGCCTTAATCGGTTGTGACGGGGCCGGTGTTTGAGACTGAGACAAAATAATACTTTCCTGATAGGAGACGGGTCAGGCACGCCCGATCTGTCCTTGTTCACTCGCACAAAAACCCGGTCAGGAAAAGCAAAATCATTGCTCGGTGACTGGGCCGGTCTGCTCACGAAATCGTGATTTGTCATCCCCGCCTGTTTCTGGGTGACTATGACGCAAGGCCAGCGGGCTGGTC
>RFVE01000475.1 GCA_009922585.1 Planctomycetia bacterium | reverse complement strand
CGAGGACCCGGCAGTAGCCGCCGCCTACGGTGCGGGTGTCCACGGCTACTACGCTGGGAACTTTCAGCAGAGCCACGACACACTTAGCCGCGTGGTGGCAATAGGCACAGATGATCCCCGGGTCTATTACTTTCGCGGGCTGGCGTCCCTGCGGCTGGGACGACGCGATGAGGCGATTGCGGACTTTTCCGAGGGCGCTGACTTGGAGGCCGCAGGCTGGAGCATTCGGACCGTTTCCCGCAGCCTGGAACGAGTGCAGGGGCCCGACCGCCTGCTGTTGGAACGGTCGCGGAACAGAGCCCGGCTGGCGATCGCCCAGGCCCAGCGACCAGCGAGCCGAATGGGCGGTTCAGCAGCAAGCCTGAGCGGCCCACGGTTTTCGGGAATCGGTGGCAATTTGCCAGCTACGACACAGTCCGGCAGGACGCCTCAAGCAACTGGACGGCAAGACCCGATCGATTCGCCAAGCGAGGCGAAAATTGATTCTGCGAAAGAGCCGATGCAGCGGCAACAACCCCAACGTACCCCGACGCCAACGGCCCCATCATCAGACTCAAAAACGCCTGCTAAACCTGATCCCTTTGGCGATGACCCTTTCGCCGCTGATCCCTTCGGCCCCGGCATGAACTCCAGCCGTCGGGGCCGCAGTGACACTCAGCGGGACCAGATCGACGCCCAGAATGAACTGCGGGCAGCTGAGGCCACCGACGTGCTCGACCAGCGCGAGGCGATGGCCGAGCGAGACGCTGCCGCAGGCGACCGCTGATGCCGGCAGTGAGTCATCCCGCTGCCCCAGCCGGGGGCAGCTCACCAGCATTCGAACGAACCAGCACCAGGCCGGCCGTGATGAGCAGCAACTGGCTGAGCACGTAACCTGCCAGCAGCATGAGCACGCCGCTGGTGAAGCCATAGCTGTGCAGGCCGATGCCAAGCTGGTTGGTACCGAACCAGCTCCAAGCGGTGACAATATTGCCGCCGAGGGCGAACAGGGCAAAGCCCCGCGGGCCGATCCAGCGGTCCCAGCGGGCATGCAGCACCGCCGCGTTCCAGAGCACGATCATCAGGGCACCATTCTCCTTCGGATCCCAACCCCAGAATCGGCCCCAGCTGTCATCAGCCCAGAGACCGCCGAGCACTGTGCCAATGAAGCTGAAGAAGAGGGCGAAGCAGACCACGCCATAGCTCATGCGGTAGAGCCGGTCCTGCACCTGGGCCACGGCGGCCGGATCCCGCGATTGCGATGGCACCCAGTCGGCCCAAAGCCGGTGCACGATCGCGCAGGTGCCCAACAGGCCGGCGAGGAAGGTCGCTCCATAGCCGAGTGTCACCGTGACGACATGGGTCGAGAGCCAGAACTGGGTGTCGAGGACCGCCTGCAGCACGTGCATGGTGTCGCCGGTGTCGAGGCCGTAGGCGACCCCCATGCTCAGGCCCCCA
>RFVE01000474.1 GCA_009922585.1 Planctomycetia bacterium | reverse complement strand
GCCATGGACTACCGCCTTCTGGCGGGCCACGTGCCAGACGCCGCGGTCCCAATTCTGAACGTTGACCATCCGTAGGGATGCGCCACGGCCAACGACGATCTCGGTGCCACCACAGTGGAAGCCGGTCGCCGTTCCGGTGACGCCACATGAGGCTGTTTCGGTCAGCACGGTCGCCTCGGCCCCTTCACCGAGCACCACCAAGACGTGCGACGTATCGACGCCGCCATCATCGATCGCAGCCAGACAGTGGATCGGCTGAACAATCTTTACACCAGCCGGCACATACAGCACCATGCTGCCCCGATGGAAGGCACCGTGGAGGGCGGCAAAGTAGTCGCTTTCGGTATCGATCACCCGCAGCCAGTGCTCCTGTAGCAGGCTGCCATGCTCGGCCAGCACTTCGGCGGCAGGCCCGAAAACGACGCCCCGGCGGCTCATCTCAGGGTCGATTTCAGAACGGCTAACGTGTCCGTTGACGCTGGTGAAGTGGCCGGCGTAGTCGGGCCGACCCGCGACCGCCAAGCCGTCACCCTCTGCCTGCGGGAAGGCCGGAGCCAGCAGGCCCTCTGGGGCTTCGGCCCCGCTGGCCGGGCGCAACCCCCAGGCCTGCGGCTTGAACATCCGTAGGTCGGTCCGCATCCAGAGTTCCTGGCGACGGTCGGGCAAGGCAAGCGACTCGAATCGATCGAGGCAGGCCCGCCGTTGCTGCTCTGCCCAGGCAGGCAGTGGCTGGTCGACAAGCAACTGTTCGAGGGCGTCGCGATTGAAACTGGGGGCGGGGGCGGTCGTGGTCGTCATCGGTCCTGGTGCGAGAAGAGCGGAGGTGGGGTCAGCCAACAGAACCTTCCATCTGGAGTTCAATCAGCCGATTCATTTCAACGGCATATTCCATCGGCAACTCTTTGACCAATGGCTCGATGAAGCCACCGACAATCATCGTGCTCGCCTCGGCCTCGGAAAGTCCCCGGCTCATCAGATAGAAGAGCTGCTCTTCACCGATCTTTGAGACGCTTGCCTCGTGGCCGATCGAGACATCCTGTTCTTCGACCTCGATGTAGGGATAGGTGTCGCTTCGGCTTCTGTCATCGAGAATCAGGGCATCGCAGACCACACTCGAGCGGCTTTTCTTTGCCCCTGGCTCAACCTTGACGAGCCCACGATAGCTTGATCGGCCGCCATTCTTGGAGATGCTTTTCGAGACGATGCGGCCAAAAGTGTTGGGGGCGGCATGGACCAGTTTGGCACCGGCATCCTGGTGCTGGCCGGCTGAGGCGAAGGCGATTGAGAGAATCTCTCCCCGAGCCCCCGGCTCCATCATGTAGACCGCCGGATATTTCATCGTCAGTTGGCTACCGAGATTGCCGTCGATCCACTCCATCATCGCCCCTTCATAAGCGACGGCTCTCTTGGTGACGAGGTTGTAGATGTTGTTGGCCCAG
>RFVE01000473.1 GCA_009922585.1 Planctomycetia bacterium | reverse complement strand
GCCGCCGACCCTGAGCTTTCGGCCCGGTTTCTTGCCGCTCAGCGGGCCGCTGCCAGGCAGCCACTGTCAGCCGCGGCCCGGCGGGGTGAGCAGCTGTTCTTAGGCAACCGGGCCTGGTGCAGTGCCTGTCACAACGGCGTGAACTTTACCGACGAGCAGTTTCACAACATCGGCGTCGGCCTCGATGGGCCCAACCCCGACCTGGGCCGTTTTCTGGTGACCGGCCGCGACGCTGACTGGGCCGCCTTCAAGACGCCGACCATTCGGAACGTGGCCGCGACGGCCCCCTACATGCACGACGGCAGCCTGCCGACGCTGGCGGCCGTTGTTGACTGGTATGCCCAGGGCGGCTGGCCCAACCGCAACCTCGACTACCGCTTCAGCTGGCTCGAGCCGGGCTCGTTGTCGTCACAGGACAAAGCCGATCTGGTTGCCTTCATCGAAGCCTGCAGCGGCCCGCTGCCCCAGGTCGAGGCTGGCCGGCTGCCGGAGTGATTGATGCGGCCTTCGGCGTTTGGCCTTAGTTTTTGTGCGGGACGCTGGTTTGAAACGGGAGGCCAGCTCACCCGACCATCAGCCGCACGGCAGCCACCGCCGTGAAGGCCAGCAGCAGTGTGTCGAACAGTTTCTGCGGAAGCCGCCGCACCACCAGCAGGCCGAAGACCAGCCCAGCGACCACGCAGGGGGCCAGCACCAGATCGATGAGCAGGCTGTCACGGTCGATCAGGCCAAGACTTGCACTGAAAGGCAGCTTGCCGATGTTGAGCACGAAGAAGAACCAGGCCCCCGTTGCCACCAGCCGCAGTTTTGGCAGGCTGACGGACAACAGATAGAGGGCGATCACCGGCCCAGCCGCATTGGCCAGCATCGTGGTGACGCCCCCGAGCACGCCCATCGACCAAGCGAAGGTGTGCGTGTGTGGCACGCTGGCAAACAGGTCGGCCCGCCACATGCGGGCCAGCTGTCCGCCGCAGAGCAGCAGGATGATGGTGCCGATCAGCGGCCGAAAGGCGGCCTCGTCGAGTCGGCCCAGCAGGGACCAGCCGATCACCACGCCGACCACTGCCGGCGGCAGCAACCGCAGCACGTACCGCCAGTCGACCTCCCGGCCGACCAGCCAGACCGCGCAGCAATCGCCCACAATCAGCAGCGGCAACAGCACCCCGGTCGAGGCTTTGGCCCCAAAGACATGGGCAAAGATCAGCACATGCACCAGGCTCACCCCGGCAAGGCCGCTCTTGGAGATGCCCACGCCCGCCGCCCCGAGCGCCAGCAGCAACCAGGACATCAGCGGGAGGTCAGGCATCGGCGAGGCGGGGGGTGGCTGGAGGAGATACCCTCCGGAGGCGACTGGTTTGTGTCCGTTGACCGCTCGACAGTAATGTATCGCGAAGAAGTCCCCTACCACCCCCGAAGAAGTACCGATGCGACTCGTGTAT
>RFVE01000472.1 GCA_009922585.1 Planctomycetia bacterium | reverse complement strand
ATTGAGCAGCTTGGCGGCGGCCGAGGCGTGCAGAAAGTCGTAGCCCAGCACCCGCACAAACAAAAACACAAAAAAGCTGCCGGTGCCGGGCCCGAAGAAGCCGTCGTAGAGGCCCAGACCGAGGGCAATCAGCCCTGCCCAGAGCGTTTCCCAACGGGGCGAATGGGCCGGGGCATGGTCCCGGCCGAGTTGCCGGCTGGCGAGCGTGTAGCCAAAGACCAACGCCAGCAGCAGCGGCAGCAGCCTCCGCAGCCACTCCGACGGAAACTGCGTCAGCAGCCAGGCGCCGGCCACGCTGCCGACGACAGCCATGACGACCGCCGGAAGCAGCCGCCGCCAAGGCAGCGCAACCTGCTGAGCATACGACCGGGCCGCCCAGGCGGTGCCCCAGACCATCGCTGCCTTGGTGGTGCCAAACAGGTTCGCCAGCGGGGCGGTCGGAAAGACGCTCACCATCACCGGCAGCGAGACCAGGCCGCCCCCACCGGCAACGGCGTTGAGAAACCCGCCACAGAACGAGCCGATCAGGACCAGGATGATGTCAGTAGCAGTCACGCAGGTCTCAGGGAGCGGCCGACATCTCTCAGTCGATCAAAACAATTAGTCATGCCGTCACCTGATGGACATGCACATCCTGCTGCGGATAGGGAATCGAGATGCCGGCGGCGTCAAACTCGCGTTTCACCGCTGCGGTGACTTCCCAATAGATCGTCCAGTAATCGCCCGTCTTCGACCAGGGCCGGACGATGAAGTTGACCGAGGAATCAGCCAGTTCGTTCAGCCGGATCACCGGGGCCGGATCCTTCAGCACCAATGGATGGCCGGTGACAATCCGCTCGAGGATTGCCTGTGCCTGGGCGGCATCATCGCCGTAGCCGATGCCAAAGGTCATGTCGATGCGGCGGGTTTCACTGGCGGTGGCGTTGGTGATGGTGTCGCCGCCGATCTTGCCGTTGGGGACGATCATCAATTTGTTGTCGAAGGTGCGGATCGTGGTCGAGAGCATGTTCATCGAGTCGACGATGCCACTGACGCCGGCGGCATCGATGCAGTCGCCGACGTCGAACGGCCGATAGGCAAGGATCAGTAAGCCCTGGGCGAAGTTTGAAAGCGTCCCCTGCAGAGCCAGCCCGATCACGAAGGCGGCACCACCAATGAGAGCCAGCAGCGGGCTGGTGTTGATCTCGAGGGCTGACAGGGACATCACCAGGCCGATGATCAGCGTCGCCTGCCGAACAAAGTTGACGGCGAAGCTGCGAAGCAATGTCGACGCTCCCTTGACCCGAGAGAGGGCCTTACCGGTCAGACTACTGAGCACCTTCGAAAGCACCCAGGATGCAAAGAGGATGGCGAGGAAGGTGACGATGTTCACCGCCCAGCGCAGCCCCCCCTGTGGTGAGAGCAGCCAGTCCTTCAGAAAATGCAGCGTGGCCCCGGCA
>RFVE01000471.1 GCA_009922585.1 Planctomycetia bacterium | reverse complement strand
ACCGAAGTGCGAGACCTCGATCTGCGGCAGCAGCGTCGGCAGGCTGCCGGTGCTGATGGTCACGGACTCAGGGGCGGTGTCGGCGGTGGCCGACATTGCCAGCCGGGACTCCAGCGATTCAAGAGCCAGGGCTGACTGGCTGCTGGTAGTGGGCCGGCGGCGGCGGTTGGAAACGGGCATGGCGACGGCGAACTGGGGTACGGCACTGGAGCGAGGGTCAGACTGCCTCTCCAAGAGGAGGGTGAACGGTGTTTTCGATCGCTCAAGTCTTGCACACGGCTTTCACCAAACAGACCGCAAAACGCCGGCGAAAACAAGAAAAATGCAGGGGACCAGCGTAGTTTTTACACAGCAAGCACAAGATGGTGCGAACGTCTCGTGAGCCGAGTCCCTACTGGCCGATGAATTTCCGCTCGAGGTTGGCCAGAGCCCGCGCCAGTGGCGGCGTGAAGTCTCGTTTCTGCCGGGTATGATAAGGGCGTCATCTTGTCCCCGACCACGTAGCCCCGAAAACCGCCTGTGACCGATTCAGCCTCGCCCGCCAACGACGCACTCTTTTCTACTCGTGTTTCTATTGAGCAGGTCGAGGAGGGAACTGAACTGGCCCCCAAGTTCGATCAGCAGGGTTTTATTCCCTGCGTCACCACCGACCACGCTTCAGGGGAATTGCTGATGGTCGCTGTGATGAACCGCGAGGCTCTCGAAAAGACGATTGCCACCGGCGAAGCCCACTACTTCAGCCGCAGCCGCCAGTGCCTCTGGCACAAGGGAGCGACCAGCGGTCTGGTTCAGAAGGTGGTCGAGATGCGGATCGACGATGATCAGGACTGCGTCTGGCTGCGGGTCGAGGTGGCCGGTGGGGCCAGCTGCCACGTGGGCTATCGCTCCTGCTTCTACCGCAAGGTGCCGGTTGGTGAGCAGCGGACGGCGGGAACGGCCCTTGAGTTTCTGGAAACCGAAAAGACCTTCGACCCCAAGGCGGTTTACGGCGACGCCCCAAACCCGACGCAACTGTAGCGGCGGTCGTTGCTGGGCCGGCTGACCTGCCGTGCGGTTCCGCCTTTGCAGTCTGAGAAATCCCCATGCACGACCCGACCATCACACAGCTGTCGCTCGTTCGACAACTGAAGTTCTGCGCTGGCCACCGACTTTATCGCCATGAGAGCCGCTGTGCCTTCTTCCATGGCCACAACTACCGGGTTGACCTGGAGGTGGTTGGGGCCCACGGCGGCGTCGAGGTCGATGACGTCGGGCGGATCATCGACTTCTCACTCATCAAGCAGCGGATGCTCGGCTGGCTGGATGACCACTGGGATCATGCCTTTTTGATCTATGAAGAGGATGACAATGCCCTGGCCGCCATCAAGCTGGTCGAACCGGTGAAGTACTTTGTGATGCCGACCAACCCGACGGCTGAGAACATGGCCCGCTATTTACTG
>RFVE01000048.1 GCA_009922585.1 Planctomycetia bacterium | reverse complement strand
TGCCTGTCCGGTCGCTTCCGCTCCCGCCTTCCCGTGCCACAAACCTGTTGACGAGCGAGGGGGTGTCCATGCCCTTGAGCGTGCTACGAAAGCAAGCGCAGCCCGGAGGGCGAAAGCGCTGCGCACGTGCAGTGAACGGCGGCCCGGACGGCCGCCGTGAGCGTCAAGCGAAAGGGCAAGGACAGCTCCGAGCGGTGGCTTGCTTGCTTTACGGAAAGCGCCGACATCGTGTCGGCTTTTCCTTGGTGGGCCTCCGCCCGCTGGTGGTGATTGGCGGCATCCTGCCGCCGGGTGGCAGTTAGTCCCGCCGGGTGGCAGGACGCTTGTGCCAGTATGCTTGATCAGATTCCCTTTCAGCGATCACGGTTTTCATGCCCCTGCTTGCCATTGAATCAACCTGTGACGAAACCGCAGCCGCGGTCATCGACCGTTCGCGGCGGGTGCTCTCCAGCATCGTTGCCAGCCAGGATACGCTCCATGCCCGGTGGCGGGGCGTCGTCCCAGAAATCGCCTCGCGAGCGCATGTCGATCGCATCATCCCGGTCATCACTGAAGCGGTACAGGCTGCCGGGATTGCCAAACAGGATCTCGAGGCGGTCGCCGTAGCGGTGCGGCCCGGGTTGATTGGTTCACTGCTCGTTGGGCTCTCCGCCGCCAAGGCAATCGCCGCCGTGTTCCGCCTGCCGTTGATCGGCTATGACCACTTGGCAGCTCATCTCTACGCCTGCCACATCGCCTTCGGTGACCGTCTCCAGTACCCAGCTGTAGGGCTGGTCGCCAGCGGTGGGCATACCTCGCTTTTCCGGCTCACCGGTCCGCTCGAACTTGAGCGGCTTGGTGGCACCATCGACGACGCCATTGGCGAGGCCTTTGACAAGGCGGCGAGCCTGCTGGGGCTGGCCTATCCAGGTGGGCCCGAGATCGAACGCCTGGCGGCTACGGGTGATCCCAAGGCCTATCGGTTCCCGCGGCCGCTGGCGCAGGACCGCTCGCGGCTCGATCTTAGTTTTAGCGGACTGAAGACGGCCATCCGGTATCAGGTGCGGCCACCAGGCGCGGATGAGCGGCAACTGGGCCAGCAGCAGCGGGCCGATCTGGCAGCCTCGTTTCAACAGGCGGCGGTCGATGCCCTCGTCGCCAAGGTTGAACTGGCCATCAGCCGTACGGGCTGCCGGATGGTTGTGGTAGGCGGGGGCGTTGCTGCCAATGGTCTGCTGCGGCGTGAACTTGAAACGCTCGGTAATCGCCGTCGGGTGACTGTGCTAGTGCCACCGCTGAGTCTCTGCACTGACAATGCGGCCATCGGCGCCATCGCCTGGGAACAACTCGAGCGAGGTGATCTGGCGACACTCGAACTCGATGTGCGGCCCGGCACTGATCGGTCGCGTAGAGAGGCAGCTAGCCTCACACCCCGTGTCGGGTCTCCGCCAGCAGCTCTACCTCGCCGCTGACGACGTCGTACATCATGCCGACGACACCGATGCGGTGCTCATCAATGAGTTGCCGGATGGTGTGACTTTCTTCGAGCAACTTACGAACTGTCCGAACAACATTCCGGCGGGCCACGGCATCGACAATTTGCTGCCTGGCTTCACTTCCAATCGCCGTTAGACCACGGCAGTCCCCCTCCGTGACAACCCGACCAACCTGTTGGAAGATTTCGCTGATGTGCCTGCAGCCGGGGGCGACTGGATGATCCGGATGGCATGATTCATCGACCGCCGCCGCGATCGCCCCGCATCGGGTATGGCCGACGACCGCCACCAGTCGCGCGCCAGCAACTGCCACGGCGTATTCAGCACTCCCAATCACCTCACTGCTGATGATGTTGCCGGCTACCCGGACACTGAAGATGTCACCGAGCCCAAAATCAAAAATCGCCTCAGAAGGGGATCGAGAGTCGATGCAACTGAGGATGACCGCCAGTGGATGCTGGCTGGCGGCGGTTGCCTGCCGCTGTCGGGAGGGGCTGCGTTTCAGTGGCTGACCAGTGCGGAACCGCAGGTTTCCCTCCAACAATCGCTCCAAGGCCTGCTGGGGGCTGGTGAGCCGTTGCACATCCTCGCTGGCATGTTCAACAAACCTGATTTCGTCGTGCAAGCCCGGAAAGCGGTCGCCGAAGCCCACGAGGCTGAGCTTGACCCAACGGGCTGGCGCACCCGTTCGCTGAAAATCTGTGAGCAGGTCAAGAATGTCAGGGTCGATGAAATCGGTGTTGGTCGCGTCGATCAGCAGCGTGCCGCCTGGTGGAACATCAAAGAGTTCCCGCTGGATCGCTGCGCGATTGAAGAAGGTCACCTGATTGGCGAGATCAAGCCGGATGACATCGCCGGCGGTGTGCTTTTCAAGCGTGCGGGTCAGGGGGCGGCGGTAGTTGGAATGGAGGATGAAGATGACACTGCAGGCTAGGCCGATGCCGATGCCGATCAGCAGGTCGGTGAGTACGATGGCCACCACTGTGGAGACGAAGGGGACGAATTGAGAAAAACCTTCTCGCCAGAGTTGGCGATAACGCTTGGGGTTGGTTAGGCGGTAGCCGGTCTTGATGAGGATGCCGGCGAGCGTTGCCAGAGGAATTTCGTTGAGCCAGTGAGGCAGCACGAGCACGCAGCCCAGCAGCAACCCGCCGTGCGCAATGGTTGCCAGCTTGGTGCGGCCGCCGGCATTGACATTGGCTGTGCCCCGGATCACCGCCGCGCTGATCGGGAGGCCACCGAGCAGGCCTGAGACGATGTTGCCCATGCCCTGCGCCAGCAGTTCGCGGTTCCGGGGCGTTCGCTGCTGTCGCGGATCGATTTTATCGACTGCTTCGATTGCGAGCAGCGATTCCAGGCTGGCGATCACCCCGATTGTCAGCGCTGCCAGGTAGACGCGTGAATCAGCGAGGCTCGTGAAGTCTGGAAAGCTGAAAAGTCCAATCAGGCCCTCAGGCCCGTTTGCGAACGGCACCGACACCAGGTGCGTCGGCCCTACTGCCCAGGGGCTGCCAGCTCGCTTGAGAAAGATGTTGGCGGTGGTTCCCGCCAACACTGCGACAAGCGGACCTGGGATGCCCGAGCGGCGCAACGTCCGCACCTGGTCCCAGGCAATGACAAGCAGCAGGGACCCGATGCCGATCGTGGCTGCTCCGGGAAGAAAGTAACGAAATGATTTGGGAAGGTCCGAAAAGGTGGTCTCACGATCAGGCTGATTGAACGACATTTCGCCGATGGGGTCGATGTCGTAGCCAATCAGGTGGGGCAATTGTTTGAGGATGATGATGATGCCGATGGCTGCCAGCAGGCCCTTGATAACGCTCGTGGGGAAGAAGGAAGCGATGAAGCCAGCACGAAGCAGGCCGAAGGCAATCTGGATGAATCCTGCGAGCATGACTGCCGTGGCAAATGCCTCAAAGCCCCCGAGGGCTGCCGTCTGGGCGGAGACAATGGCAATCAATGCCGGTGAACCGCCTGACACGCTGGTTCGTGAACCACTGATTCCGCCGACAACGATGCCTCCAACAACCCCGGCCACGATGCCCGAGAGCAGCGGAGCCTGAGCAGCGAGTGGTACGCCCAGGCACAAGGGCAAGGCGACCAGAAAGACCACCGTGCCAGCCATCAGGTCAGCAACGAGGTGATCTGGCAGATGCCACCGAGGGGACATTGACAAGCCTTCTAGCTGAATTCCTGCTTCGAATGCTGCCCGCTATCTGCAGCGGAACTCACCGAACTCCTTAAATCGTCAGAGGAAAAAGCCATCCAAGGCCTTTTTCCACTTGGGCAACATCCGAAACCGTCGAGGGTTTTCGCGGTTGCCGACCGCCGCATCCTGCGGCGGTAGACTTTATCCATAGTCAGCTAAGCAAGATGTCGCAGAAGCAGGCTGCCGGTGCCGGCTTCTGCCCGTCACTTTCCAACACCCTTCTTGCAGGGTATCGTAACGCCTTTGCGAGTCGGCAGTTTTCTGCCACCCCCCTTTCTGGAGCAGTATTGGCATGACCGCAGCATCAGCAGGATATATCACCGACGTCGACTACATTCCCGGTTTCTATCCGCACATGTCGCCTGTGGCGATGCGGTATGCGGCATCGCTCAACCGGGTTGTGCCACCAGCGACTGAGAAAAGATTTCGCTACCTCGAACTCGGATGCGGGCTCGGCCGTTCACTGACCACGCTGGCGGCGGCAAATCCCCAGGGTGAATTCGTTGGTGTCGATGTCAACGCAAATCATGTGGCAGCGATCGATAAGGATATCGCAACCGGAGAGTTGGCCAACGCTCGGGCGATTGCGTGCGACTTTGCGACACTGCCAAAGGATCTTGGCCGATTCGATTTTTTGGCCCTCCACGGTGTCTTCAGCTGGGTGGCTCCGGAGGTGCGGCAGCAAATTCTTGAGGTTGCCAAGTCGCATCTTGCACCAGGTGGGTTGCTGCTTGTTAGCTATAACGCCATGCCCGGCTGGGCCCATCTGCAGCCAATTCGGGGGATCCTCCGACAATATGCAGCCTTGCGTCAGGGAGATACAGTTCAGCGAATCCGAGACGCCCTTAACTATCTGGTCTTCATCCGGGATAAGAAGGCGAAGTACTTCGAGGACAATCCGCGGGCGGCTGCCTATGTGGACGGCCTGCTCAAGCAGGATCTGCGATACCTGGCCCACGAGTACCTCAACGAGCACTGGACCAGCTTCTATTTTTCCGAGGTGGCCGGAATGTTTGGCTCCGCAGGGCTGGCCTTCGTCGGTAGCCTGCCGATCCACACAAATTTCTGGGATCTTTGCGTTCGGCCCGAATTTCAGGAATTGTTCCGGACGACCAGCAACCGGCTGGTGACCGAGTCACACAAAGACTTCTGTGCGAATACCGCTTTTCGTTGGGATATCTATGCCACCGAGCCAAGGGTCATGCAGAGCCCCGAAGAGCGTCTCAAGCAGGTCGATGACCTCTATTTTCGCGTGGCCCGCCCGGGTATCTCACTGCCGCATCAGGTGAACCTTGGGGTGGTGACCTCGACAGTTCAAGGACCGCTTTATGAAACCTTGCTCAAAGTCCTCTCGAAGAGCAGCCTACGACTCTCCGAAATCCTCAAGGATAAGTCGTTGAAGGGGAACCCAGCGGCTGACCTGATTCGGGCCGTCGATGCTGGTGTTGCAATGGGGCTGTTCGATGTAACCGCCGGGCCGGTGAAGATCACAGCCAAGCCTTTGAAGGGGAGCGTGGCGGTGGTCTCACCCTTCAACCGGGCAGTGCTTGCGAGTGACTCCCTCGGTGGTCGGCCCGTTGCGCTTGCGAGCGTGGCGACCGGGACAGGCCATACCCTCGGGGATTTCGATGCAGCCATTCTCCACGAACTGACCAGTGAAGGGCCCGACGGCCTGGTCCAGCGGGTTGATGCCCGGCTTACCGGGAGTGGTAGGTCACTGCAGCAGGAAGGAAAACCCGTCACTGACACGACGGCTCGGCAGCAGCTTGTCGAATCGGCCTGCGCCGCCTTCACCGATACCAGTCTGCCGCAGCTCGCTCAACTGGGCATTGTTGCAACTGCCGATTAGCAGGGCCCCATCATCCAGGAAAGGGTGACGGTGGGGGCGGCTGAGGCTGTCCCGGTGGATGAACGGGCACGATTGCGGGCACCCCCGAGCCGGTCGGAATCGGCTGGGCTGTTCCGGGCGGCTGTGGCGGAAGCTGGGTTGCCTGGGGAAGCACACCTGGCTGAATGAGCGTTGGCTGAACCCCTGAGCGGGCGTTGAGATCGGCTACCAGTTGTTGTACTTCGGGGCGGATGACAATTCCCTGATTGTTAAAGATTTCTGCTGGCGTTACTCCGTAGCGGCCGTAAAGCACTCCGTCGGCGTTGTGGTCGATTGACAGGTCAGCACCACCGAGTGAGACGCCCAGGAACAGGCCGCGGCTGCGAGCGTAGGAGTAGATTTCAGCACCGAGACGGGCATCGGTCGCAGCGTTGGCCTGTCTGCCAACTGGGCCCACGGCGATGGACGCGTCGGCTCCAAGTGTCACCTTCTGTCCGTTGAGAATATTTGTCAGGCTCTGCGGTGTTTTAAACACCAGCACGATGTCGGCGGCTTGAACACCAGCCTGAAAACCGATACTGCCACCGCCCATCGTCACCATCGCCGGTGGGCTCCACGAATTATCGGCATTTCTGACGTGAAGCACTCCCCGCCCATAGTTTACACCGAGGATAAACCCCCCCTTTATCATGTTCGGGAAGATCGCCACGCCGGAGGCGATTGCAGCATGCTCGGTGGAATCGACTCGATCTGCAGTCCGAAGAATTGGTCAAGCGTCTGGCGAGAGGCAACAACCGTTTGTATTTCTGGGCCTGTCGCGGTTGGGACGGTCTGGGCGAGTCCGACCACCGAATTCATGGCGACGATCGCGGCGGCACTGAACATGGCAGTGAAGCGGCAGTGATGTCTGAAACAGAATAAGGATTTCATGGGGCATTTTCTCCCGGTTGCAGATGCGGCAATCACGAACACTAGCCCCAATAGTTTCGCGTTGTCGAGATGAGTTTTTCAGCAAGCCCGGTCAAAGTCAGCGGCAGGAGTGATACGCCAGCGACTTTAATCGGCCTTTTTCGAAACCCGGAAGACTTCTTCCAGTGTTGTCACGCCGCTGAGGACCTTATCGAGGCCGTCGTCGAACATGACCCGCATCCCACCGGCAATGGCCGCCCGGCGAATATCCTGTGTGGCTGCACCTTGGAAGGCAAGTTCTCTGATTTTGTTGTTCAGTACCATCAATTCGAAGATGCCCATGCGGCCTTTGTATCCGCGCTTCTGGCACTTCACGCAGCCTCTGCCCTTCATGAAGTTGGCGGTGGCAAGTTGTTCCGGCGTGAAGCCAGCTGCGTGTAGCTCACTTTCGAGTGGCTCGTGGGGCTGTTTGCACTTGGAGCAGTTAAGCCGTACCAACCGCTGTGCCAGAACCGCTACGACGCTTGAGGCGACCAGATAGGCCGGAACGCCCATGTCGATCATCCTGGTGACAGCACTCGGTGCATCGTTGGTGTGCAGCGTACTGAAGACAAGGTGGCCCGTCAGCGATGCCTGAATACCCATCTGGGCAGTTTCTGTGTCACGCATCTCGCCCACCAGAATGACGTTCGGTGCCTGCCGCAGCATGGCCCGGATCACCCGAGCAAAATCAAGCCCGATGTTGTGCCTCACCTCCACCTGATTAATGCCGCTGAGGTAGTATTCGACTGGATCCTCTGCGGTGATGATCTTGGTGTCGGACCGATTGAGTTCGTTGAGCGATGCGTAGAGGGTGGTGGTCTTACCGGAGCCGGTTGGTCCCGTCACCAGGATGATCCCGTTGGGCCGACGGATAAGGTTTTTGAACTGTCGGAAATCGTTCTCGGATAGTCCGAGTTGGCGGATCCCAACTTTGATGTTGTCTTTGTCAAGGAGCCGCATGACCACGGACTGGCCGTGGTTGGTTGGCAGCACGCTGACCCGAAGATCAAAGTCCTTGCCGTCCTGGGTGGTGATTTTGATCCGGCCGTCCTGTGGGCGCCGTCGTTCGGCAATGTCGAGTCGGGCAAGAATTTTGATGCGGGAGAGAATAGCGCCAAGCAGTCGCCGCGGGGCGCTGTCCCTGACCACCAACCGGCCGTCGATCCGATACCGCACCCGAATCTCATCCTCAAACGGTTCGATGTGAATATCGCTGGCCTTCAGAGACACCGCCTCGGTGATGATGAGGTTGACCAGTTTGACCACCGGCGCCGATGACTCATCCTCGTCCTGCTTGAGTGCTGCCTCCTGCTCAACTGTGGTTTCGGTGAAATCGATTTCCGTGTCGGTGAACTCCTGGGTGAGCATCGAGTCGGCACTTTCGCCATCACCGGAACCGTAGTGCCGGTTGATGCTCTCGACGATCTGGTCTCGCATCGCCAGAGTCATTTCGACTTCTCGGTTGAGAATGAAACGCAATTTTTCCTGAGTGTCGATGTCGGTCGGATCGCTGGTGGCAACCTGCAGCATCGTCCCTTCTTCACGCAAGGGCAGGATGGTGTTCTCACGAGCCACGCTTTCCGGCACCAGATCGATCACCTCGTCCGGCACCGTCATGCCTTCAAGGTCGGTGAACGCCATGCGGTTGGCTTTGGCCAACGCCTTCATCACCCGGGCGGGCGGGGCGTAGCCGAGCCGCAAGATTTCTTCATGCAGCTTTTTGCCCGAATCGCCCGCGACCTTGGTCGCTTCCGTGAGCTGTTCTTGGCTAATGATTCCCTTGTTGACAAGGATCTCGCTGAAGCGGTCAGGCATCGTGCAGTCACGCAGTTGCAGGTGGGGAGGGATTTTCCAGGAATGTGTCGGGGTGTTCATACCCCGGTGCGCAACAACAGAGGAAGACGAGATCCTCTTTGCCGGTGTTACGAATGGTGTGCTGGCTTCCCGGTGGGATGGCGATCGCATCGCCCGGACCAACCAGACGAGTTTCGTCGGCCAGCGTCATCTCGGCCACTCCCGTAAGAATGTAATAAATTTCTTCGGTGATTGCGTGATGGTGAGGGGTTGTCGCCTGCCCAGGTGACAGGCGGGCCTCAGCGAGCGACTGGTTGCGAACCGCCGAATTGCGGTGCGCCATAATTTCACGAATTGTCGACCCGTCGACTGTCGTAAAGGGGACGGCGTCGTCTCGGTTGAGGACATCCATCTGCAAAAAATCCAGGATGAGTGAAAAGGGGCCGTGTCCCCCAAAGTCTACCGCGCGGTTGTCTGGCCAGCTCTCAGAGGCTTTTCTGGTAGAGGATGGCCGGCGGTAAAGGCCGGGCATCCCACGGGGATTCAGTAGACCTCTGGGTGAGCTGGTCCGGTAGGTGATTGGCTGTCGGACCGATTTCAGCTTCAACAATCAAACGGCTGCCTGCCGGAGCCGTATTCGCTACGGATTCAAGAAGCTGATTGATTTCTCTGAAATGAGTCTGAAACATCTCCCAGGGTGGTGAGACAAAGGTCAGCCAAGGTGCATCGTCGGGCAGCGATGGAAATCGTTTCGGCCAGAGCAGGACATTGCCGGGAATGATTTCGACACACTTCTCCACTCCAAGTTCGACAGCTGAACGCCGCAGGCATGCCACGGTCGGGAAATGACGCTCTGCAAAAACTCCCCGCGTGGCGCCGCGACTTAGCGCCTCAAAACCGATGGCTCCAGTGCCAGCGAACAGGTCGATCGCCGTGGCACCGCGAACATCTGTTCCCAACAGATCAAAAACCGTTTCGCGGACCCTGTCCTTCATCGGTCGGGTGGGGCCTCCGGGCTGGAATGCCAGTCGGCGTCCCCGGAGTTCACCTCCAATGATTCGGGGGGGACTCAACGGTTCTGTTGGGCCGCAGGGCGGCACTTGCTCGCCGCGTTGGGAGGGGAGGAAGCCGCCGTTACGGCGACCAGTACGGGCGAATTTTTTACGGGCCATTGGTGAGCCGGGAGCGGGTGCCCGGACAGTTCGGACGATTCTGGTCATCAACGGAAACCAAATGACATGGTATCGTAAAAAGACGGATGCGGCTGGAGCAGAGGCACCAATATTTTTGGGAGACAACCAATTGCGAACTAGTAGTACGAATCACTGTTCGGTGTGGAGCCTGGCCATCATACGAGCGACGGTGACCCTTGTAGGCGGAATTCTACTCACTGCCGCAGTATGGTCGGACACGGTAATGGCTGCCGACGTTCCCGCCGTGGAGGAGGATTCCGCTACCACGGCGACTGAGGCCAAGCAGAACTTCGCCAAAGCCCAGCAGGAGCTCAAGCGCTTGATCGGTGAATTGGCAGCACTTCAGGCCGAATACCAGCAACCTGGTGCGGATAAGCAGCGGATCGAGGCTCGTTTCAATGCCGCCCGGGACGAAGCTCGGGCAGCGGCGGCCAGCCTCGAAACCAGTGCCACTGCTGTGGTGCTTGCAGAACCGAATAACGAGGCAGCAATACAGGTCGTTCGCGATGTCATTCAAGGGGCGATGGCGTCCGATGATGCCCAGAGGGCTCTGGCGGTCGCTGAGACGCTGCGGGGGGCAGGGGCCGCCGATGGTCCGACACTTCTTGCCGGTGCGACGGCGGCCATGACGATGTCAAAACTTGACGAGGCAACCGAGTTTGTAAAGGCGGCAGCAGCGGCTGGGGTCAATCCCGGCAAAATCGAATCACTTGAGCGAGCGATCGCTACGGAACGCCCCAAAGTCGAGGCTGAAATGGCCAAGCGGGCGGCTGAGGCGGAAGCAGACGATCTCCCCAGAGTAAAAATCGAGACGACCAAAGGGACGATTGTGGTCGAACTTTTCGAAAACGAGGCGGCCAACACCGTTGCCAACTTCATCAGCCTGGTTGAACAGCACTTTTATGACGGAACCCCTTTTCATCGGGTTATCCCCCAGTTCATGGCGCAAGGGGGAGACCCAACTGGCACTGGAGCCGGTGGCCCGGGCTACGCGATTGCCTGTGAGTGCGAAACTCCTGCTGCCCGCAAACATTTTCTCGGCAGTTTGTCGATGGCACACGCTGGAAAGAACACTGGTGGTTCACAGTTCTTTCTCACGTTCCGGCCGACCGAACACCTCGACGGACGTCACACGGTGTTCGGAAGGGTGATCGAGGGGTTTGACGTTCTGCCGAAACTGCAGCGAACTGAGGGTGAGCAAGCGGGAGGTGAGCCCGATAAAATACTAAAGGCAGAGGTTTTGCGTAAGCGGGACCACGACTATGTGCCCGACAAACTACCGTCACGCCGTTGACCGCTCACGGCAGTTTCCAGCAGGTTTACGGCGGCCGGTTTTGGCTGGCCCGAATGGAAGGAGAAACTTATGCTGCTCGAAAAATTCTGGGGAACCACAGTTTTGGTTGGCACGGTGGTGCTGGCCGGTGCCAGTGTTGTTTCAGCACAACAAACTTCAAGAACGAGGTCATCAACAATGGACCGAGCGGCGGAGAAAAATCCTGCGATCGCTGGCCGACTGCCGGACAGCGAGATTCCAAAAACTGATGCTGAATGGCAAAAACGGCTGACACCTGAACAGTTTGCAATTGCCCGGAAGAAGGGAACCGAACGGGCCTTCACGGGGAAGTACTGGAACACGAAGACGCCGGGCACCTACCGATGCATCTGCTGTGGCGAGCCACTGTTCCGATCAGGCGAAAAGTTTGAGAGTGGCTGCGGATGGCCGAGTTTCTTCGCTCCGATCGACGCCAAGGAAGGGAATGTCAAAGGTGCCGTCATTGCCGAACATATGGACCGGTCCCTAGCTGGCATTCCCGGTTTCGGCATCCGCACCGAAGTGACATGTCGCCGTTGTGGCGCTCACCTGGGGCATGTATTTAACGATGGGCCACCTCCGACCGGACTCCGCTACTGCATCAATTCGGCGTCAATTCTGCTTGACCCCCTCGATGCGCCGGAAACTGAAAAGCCGCAGCCCCAAAATGCGACCGAATAGCCCTCCGACGAGGGGATTCCTTCGATCCGGTCGTCCAGTGAATCACCCCTTTTGTGTGGGTCTTCCTCGTCTACACTAAAGGGTTTCGCGTTTTGCAGCCATCATTTGGCACCGTCCAGGAGCAGCCTGTTGTCAGAGCCAACTATCAACCTGTCGCAGCAGCAGGCGATCGAAAAAGCCGACACGCTGATTGAGGCGTTGGGGTGGATTCGGAAATTCCGAGATACCACCTTCATGACGACACTCGGCATGCGGGTGATAGTGGTGCACGGTGGCGGAAAGGCGATCTCGCGAGCTATGGATGAGGCTGGAATCGAACCCCGGTTCGTTCAGGGGAGGCGGTTCACCGACGAACCGACCCTCTCTATCGTTGAGCGGGTTTTGGCGACAGAACTCAACCATGAGTTGGCGGCCAAGATCGAAGAGTTTGGTGGTCGGGCCATGTCACTCAACTTTTGTTCCACGAATGTGCTGTTCGGTGAACCGTTGACGTTGACCAATCAAAGTGGTGAGCCAATCGACCTTGGGCGGGTTGGTGAGGTGACCCGGGTCGACCGACTGACAATCGACAACCTGGCCTACGCCGGCCAGGTCCCGGTCATTCCATCGATGGCAATGGGGGAAGATGGGCGGAAACTGAACGTCAATGCAGATACGGCGGCAACGGCAGTGGCGGCGGCGATTAATGCCGAGAAACTGGTCGTGCTGAGTGACATTCCCGGCGTTCTCGCTGACCGAGATGATCCCGAAAGCCTGATCCACTCCCTCACTGCGACCGAGGCAAGGCGGCTGATTGACGATGGCACAATCGCCAGCGGCATGATTCCCAAAATTGAGGGCTGTCTCGAAACGCTTGCTCGGGGAGTCAAGAAGATTCACATCATTGATGGTCGTCTGCGGCATTCGCTGCTGTTAGAGATTTACACCACCAGCGGTGTCGGGACCGAATTGGTGACAGATTCAGGAATCGGAGCGGAGCGGGCGACGGCCGCTGCAGCGGAAGTCGGCTGAGACGAGCGGCGAATATCGTTTTGCAGTTGGAGCAAATCCCTTCAGCCCCAATGGAGAGCATTCATGGCAACCATTGACGCCACCCCTACCGCCGCGCGGTCACAACCGGGGCCACGGACGCAAGAAATTATTGAAACTTTTTCGCGTTATGTAGTTCCCAACTATCGACGCTTTGATGTCTGTCTGGTTCGTGGTGAGGGATCACGGGTCTGGGATGCCGATGGAACGTGTTACCTCGATCTTTTTCCGGGTTGGGGCTGCAATCTGCTTGGTCACTGTCCCGCGCCGGTAGTTCAGGCCGTCCAAGAGCAGGTGGCAAAGCTCATTCATGTGCCCAACAGTTGGTACATCGAACCACAGGGAGAGTGGGCTCGCCTTCTCTCTGAGCGGTCGTTCGGTGGGCAGGCCTTTTTCTGCAATTCCGGCACAGAGGCCAATGAGGCTGCAATCAAGCTGGTCCGACTCCGGAGTGACGGAAAACGACACAAGATCATCACATTTCAGGGTGGGTTTCACGGGCGCACCATGGGCAGCGTGTCTGCTACCGCTCAGCCTAAATATCACGAAGGGCTGGGGCCGCTGGTTGCAGGGTTCCAGTTTGCAGCCTATGGAGACCTTGAGGCTGTCGAACGGCTCATCGACGATCAGACCGGTGGCATTCTGGTTGAACCAATTCTCGGCGAAGGCGGAGTCGTCCCTGCCCCCGAGGGCTTTTTGCAGGGGCTTCGTCGGCTCGCTGACGAGCGAGATCTATTGTTGGTGTTCGATGAGGTGCAGTGTGGCTGTGGTCGGACCGGAAAATGGTTTGGCCACCAGCATTTTGGAGTGACGCCGGATGTAATGACGCTGGCCAAGAGCCTCTGTGCGGGTATCGCTGGCGGCGGCCTGCTGGCCAAGCCCGAGCTTGCGAAACATCTACGTCCGGGCATGCATGCCTCGACATTCGGTGGCAACCCTATTGCCGCTGCCGCTGGCATAGCAGCGATTGGGATGATTGAAACAGAGCAGTTGCTGGGGCAGGTCGATCGTTCAGCTGCATTGTTCCGGAGTCGACTTGAAGAACTGCGTCAGCGGTGTGATGTCGTGCGTGAGGTCAGGGTCCTCGGCATGATGATCGGTATCGAGCTTTCCATTGACGGTGCTGCTGTTGTGCAGGCCTGCCTTGACCGTCAGTTGCTCGTCAACTGCACACAGGGGCGGGTGATTCGGTTACTGCCCGCGATGAATGTTACCCCTGCGGAAATTGAAGAGGGCTGCGACAAACTGGCAGACGCAATCCTCGAGGTTGCCGGACGGTAGAGAATTTCCTTTATTCCGGCCGGTTCCTTTCGTCGCCCGACGGGGCCGGACATCCAAGCTGATGGTGTTTCCGATGCGTCATTTACTGGTTCCCGAAGATCTGTCGGCTCACGAAATTGAGACAATCTTCGCGATCGCACAAGACCTCGAAACCAAGTACGAAGCCGGGGTGCGGGATGCACTCTTCCCGGGGAGGGTGCTCGCGCTTGTCTTTGAGAAGCAGAGTCTGCGAACCCGGGTGAGCTTCCAGACGGCGATGGTGCATCTCGGAGGTGACAGTCTGTTTCTGGGGGCAGATACGGGTTTCGCCAGTTCACGAGAAAGCACTGATGACTTTGGCCGGGTGTTGAGTGAATATGTTGATTGCATTGCCTGCCGCACAAAGTCGCATGCAACTATCGAGCAGTTGGCGGCGGTCTCAAGCGTGCCAGTGATAAATGCTCTGAGCGACTATAGTCATCCCTGCCAGGCATTGGCTGACTGCTACACCCTGCGGCGTCGAGTCGGCAGGCTGACGGACCTTAAATTTTCATTTGTTGGTGACGGGAATAACATGGCCCGTTCTCTGGCGGTGACCTGCGGCCTGCTCGGCATGCGGTTTGTGCTGGCCAGCCCTCCCGCTTATCAGTTTGACCAGGGCTTTCTCTCGCACTTAAAGAAACTGCTGCCGAAAGCCGAAATCGAGCAGACGACCGACCCGGTGGCGGCGGTGAAGGACGCCGTGGCCGTCTATACCGATGTTTGGGCGAGCATGGGGCAGGAGTCCGAGCGGGAAGTTCGACGGCTGGCATTCGAGCCCTACCGCGTTGATGAGACGTTGATGGCTTTTTGTCCTGACGCAGTCTTTATGCACTGCCTGCCGGCCCGCCGTGGCGAAGAGGTTACCGATGCGGTAATCGACGGTTCCCAAAGTGTCGTCGTGCCTCAGGCTGCCAATCGTATGCATGTCCAGAAGGGTCTGCTTGCCTGGCTGCTCGGGCACCACTAGTTTCACAGCAGCGTCAATCCGGTCAAGCTGGGAGGTTCTGGGGGTGGGGGTGGCGATTGCCGGCGCCGCTGGTTGCAATGGCTTTTTGCACCCTTACGTAACGATTCGTCGGATGGTGAGGGAATGCTCGCCACGCAGAATCCGAGGGGTGAGATGGGCAGCATGCGGCTGGGGTGGAAATGGAATTGGTTGGCGGCAGCCGTCCTGCTGGGTGGTTTTGGCACTGCCCCGGGGCTGGTTGCCCAGCCGCCGCCGGAGTCGGACGTTGCACCAGAAGAGACGCGAGAGGCCTGGGAGCGGACCGACTACGGCAGCGGCCCCGATCGCCGTATCCATTTTCCCCGGCTGGAGCAGCGGGAAGTCTACACCTACGGCTGGATTGAGTACGGGCTGGGGGCCAATAGCTGGGGCACGCCCTTCAATGGGCCGATTACGATGGCTGATCGTAACTGGCAGGGGCAGTTAAATCAGCTTTATATGATCACTGAACGCGAGACGGATGCCGAAACCGGCTGGGATCTCGGTGGGCGGGTCGACCTGCTCTTTGGTACCGACTACTTCTACACGACCGCGCTCGGTTTTGATGCCTATCCTCTCCAGCCGCTTGGCATTGAGAACATCGCTTCGTGGGCGTTCTCAAAGGACTACGGCTTGGCAATGCCCCAACTCTACGCTGACGTCGCCTACCGCGATGTCACCCTGCGGTTCGGCCACTTCTACAGCATTCTTGGCTTTGAGGAGGTGCCGGCCATCGGGAACTTCTTCTACACCCACGCCTTCTCGATGCAGTTCTCGCCCTTTACGTTTACCGGATTTCTGGGCTCATGGAAGGCGAACGATCAGGTCACCTTCTACAGCGGCGTCACCACGGGCTGGAATAATTTTTTTGATGGCCAGCCAATCACGGGTGACTACGCAATCCTCAATCCCGACTATCCCGGTGCGGGCAGCACGGCGAGCTATCTTGGTGGCATTGAACTCCAAAGCAGTGATGGGTCGCAGACACTCTCAATCGCGACCACGACTGGCAATGAAGTGACCACCATCAGCCGCAACCCAGCTGACGGATCACTGATTGGCAACCGCTCGTTGATCAGTACGGTCTACACCAACCGGCTCAGTGACCGGCTGGTCTATGTCTTCCAGAATGACAATGCCTGGCAATTCAACGCCAATGTCGCTCCCGGCAATACGGGCCAGCAGCCCGGCCTGGCCCAGTGGTACTCCTTCATCAACTATCTGTTCTGGAAGTTCAGCCCGCAGTGGGAGGGCGGCGTGAGACTTGAGTATTTCCGTGACAACAACGGCTATATCGTCTCCGCTCCACTTCGGAACGAAAGCCAATTGGGAAATCCTGGGTACTGGACTGGCGGCTTTGCCGGAAGTTTCTGGGAGCTGACTTTGGGTCTGAATTGGTACCCGAATAATAACTGGGTCATTCGGCCTGAGTTGCGGTATGACTGGTTCACTCCCAACACCTCAGCCACACCGCTGCCATACGGCAAGCCGCTGGGACAGGGCATCAATGTCGGCGGCAACCAGACTGGGCAGCTCTATGCCGGATGTGATGTCATCTGGCAGTTTTAGTTTGAGCGTAGACGGGCCATCCCCAGTCCGGCTTCGTCCGCTTGGCTACGGTGACGAACGCCAAGGGTTCGTCGCCGCAGTTCCTCGCATCCTGCCCGGTCTTGCATGTTGGTGCTGCCGGGCCAGCTTTGACTGCGTGTCCAGTCGCTTCCGCTCGTGGCTTCCGACGAATTATTGAGGGCGGGAAGCGGCCAGCCTAGAAGTCCGAGAACTGCTCAAATTCGTCGTAGGGTC
>RFVE01000470.1 GCA_009922585.1 Planctomycetia bacterium | reverse complement strand
CAGGCAGGAGATCTCCCGCCAACTGCTGGATGGTGAACTGGTCGAACGGCAGATCGGCATTCAAGGCAGTGACCACCCAGTCGCGATAGGCCCAGAGGCTGCGGAGGTCATCCCGCTGATATCCATGCGAGTCAGCGTAGCGGGCCAGATCGAGCCACATGCGGGCCCAACGAACCCCGAACTCGTCGCTACCGAGCAGCCGGTCGACCAACCGCTCGTAAGCATCGGCATCTGGCTCGGCAAGGAATGCTGCCCGCTCCTCCAGACTCGGCGGCAGCCCTGTCAGGTCAAAGGAAACCCGCCGCAGCAGCTGTTCCCGTTCAGCTGGCGCCGCAAATGACAAACCTTCACGGTCATGGGCCGCAGCAACCCAGCCATCAATCACCGGATCACTGAGTACCTCGTCGTGAGCCGCTGCCAGCGGTGCCGGCTCCCGAACCGGCGGCACGTATGCCCAGTGCTTTCCCACAACGAGATTCTCGGGCCAATCCGCTCCCTCAGTAATCCACCGCCGAATAACCGCCCGCTCGACAGCCGTCAGCCCCGGCCCCCGCGGTGGCATTGCCTCATCATCACTCCGGGCAAGGCTGATGCGACGGTAAAGCTCACTCCCGACCGGCTCGCCTGGCGCAATCACCGGCCCCGCATCACCACCCTTGATCGCAGCGGCCGAGTCGTCAAACCGCAACCCTCCCTCCTGGGCCCGCGACCCGTGACACTCAAAGCAATGCCGCTGCAGGATGGGTAGCACGTCAGCGGCAAAATCAATGGGCGACGTGACAGTGGCCAGCGTTGCCCGGGGCTCGCCAGCAGGAACCGTTGGCCCCGAAACAACGACCGCCGCCAAGCACACGATCTGCACCATCAACTGCCGGTGGAAACCGCCACCACCCGGATGACCCATAAGGCTGGTATTCTTTGGATGAGGAAACATTTTGATTTCATTCCGAAGGAATGTTCGCAACCGCCGCCAAGGCAGCCCACAGACCCATCGAAATCCTGACTGTCCTCGCCAAATCTGCCTTTGGATCACCCTGCTCCCTTCTCCTTATGGTACCACCTTCTTCTGGTACGTTCATGATGCGGCTATGCACACTTCTTTTCGAATCTGGAGATTTTTATCCCATGACGAATGCCTACCGTTTCGGCCTCATCGTGTGGTTCCTGCTATGTGGCGTCACGGCAAGCTCGGTCCATGCTGAGGCCCCCCCCAACATCCTCTTTCTG
This sequence comes from Planctomycetia bacterium, assembly GCA_009922585.1. Taxonomy (GTDB): domain Bacteria; phylum Planctomycetota; class Planctomycetia; order Pirellulales; family UBA1268; genus UBA1268. The sequence continues at coordinate 213 of RFVE01000470.1, read as the reverse complement.
TTCGCAGATGACTGGGGCCGCTACGCCTCGCTGTTGGCTGAGATTGACGGGCCAGGCGGCATCAATGACGTTGTCCAGACGCCCAACTTCGATGCCATTGCTCGGCGAGGTGTTTTCTTCCGTAACGCCCATGTCAGCGCGCCATCCTGCACGCCCTGCCGTAGCTCGCTGTTGACCGGCCGCCACTTCTGGCAGACCGGAAGCGGCTCCATT
>RFVE01000469.1 GCA_009922585.1 Planctomycetia bacterium | reverse complement strand
GAGAGCGGCGCCGACGAAGGCGGGGGCGGGACAGGCGGCCAGCACGGCAGACCCGCAGGCGGCGAGGGCTCCAGCTGCCAGCAGGCCATTGGCGACAAGGGCCGCCTGAGCCAGGGGAATCCGGCCAGCGGGCAGGGGTCGGTCGGGCCGTTCCGCCCGGTCGATTTCCAGATCGACCACGTCGTTTTGCACCATGCCGCCGGCATAGAGGCAGGCCGAGGCCAGCAGGGCCAGCCAGCCGGCCGGTGGCAGCCAGCCGAGATCGGCCAGCCCCGCCACGATCACGAAGCCGGCCAGTGGATCGGCCACCGCCGTGGCGAGGTTGGGCAGCCGAACCAGCCGGAGCCAGTCGTTCAAGCGGCCGGCAGGGCGAAGTGCAGCAGAATCGGTTGTCGGCTCGCTCATCATGGGTTCGTTGAAAGTTTAATGGGTAAAGGGCTTGGGCCCATGCCAATTGAGCGGCTTCGGAAACAGAGCGGAGCCGGGATGGCAATGCTATTCGGCACGAATGATGCGGGTTAGACCGGATCCGGCCTGCGTGCGTCGCCGGCTCAAGGGCGGCGAAAGTCTCGTCGCGGGGCGAGGATACGCCCAACACTCCTCAAGCGTTCGCCGACCCCCGAGCCTACCCGTCCTGGATCAAATCCCCACGTGATATTCCGGGAGGGGTGCCCGTGCCCTGAGAGCTGGCGTAGCTGGCCAGCGGAGCCATGGATGGCGGAGCGCAGGCAGCTTCGAACGAGCGAAGGCCTGGAGGGCCGAAGCGAGTGTCCGGCGACAGGGCACGGGCAGCCCCGACCCACGCTGGACGTCGAGGTACCCCGCTCAAAACCGACCCAAAAACACCAGTCTTCTGAGGCGGCACGTTTCTTGCCGAACAGGATTGCCGGGCGGGCCGTAGCGAACGTCCGACAAAATGGTATGGGCCCGCCCCGGCGGTTCGGAAACAAGCCACGAAACACCTCGAACATGCCTCATCAGGTATCAGCTTGAAGCACTTCGGTAGCGGGCGAGGGCCGCCTGGAACACCAGCCGCGAGAGCCCCACTGCCAGCACCGCGGCCGCGACGGTCACCGCCACCATGAACCAGGCCTCACCCGAGAGCGGCCGGGCGATCGTCCCGGCCGGCACGTTGACCACCAGCAGAATCGGAATCACAAAGGTGCAGAGCATTCGCAGCGGCCCGCCCCAGGGGCCGGCATAGATCTCGGCAGGATAGCGGGAGAAGCTGGTCAGGTAGAACCAGAAGTCATAGAGGCTCTGGTTGCGGCCCATCAGAATCGTGGCCGCCGCCAGCATGATGATCAGGCCATAGAGAATCGCCACCCCGCAGGCGACGAGCAGTGGGTAGAGCAGCCAGGCCACCGGCGGCGGCGGCACCGGAAACCGGGGTACCGCCCAGCCCAGCAGCAGCAGTCCGACGATCCCGTTGGCGAGCGA
>RFVE01000468.1 GCA_009922585.1 Planctomycetia bacterium | reverse complement strand
ATGGCAATCGTCACCAAGGCCAGCTGCGGCTGGTTCAGGCCCTTCACAAAGTTCCCCATGAGTCCGGCCGCCGTCAGCATGGCCACCGTCGCAGACCCTTGGGCAATGCGAATCAGCGTGGCGAAGCTCCAGGCAAGAACGAGGACCGGGATGCCGGAGTCGGCAAAAACGACCATCAGGGCGTCCGTAATTCCTGTCGACTTGAGCACTCCTTTGAAGACGCCGCCGGCCCCGGTGATCAGGATGATGATGCCGGCTGGCCCGAGGGCTTTGGTCGAAATCTGCAGCAGGGTCTCGCGATCAACACCACGCCGCGTCCCGAGGAAGTGAAGGGCCGCGAGGGTTGCCGTCAACAGCGCGATCACCGGGTGCCCAAGAAAGGTGACGGCCTGCACCACTGGGCCGGCATTGGCAAGGGCGGCGGTCAACTGCGTTGCCCGCTCGGCTCCGCTCAGTCCCTCTGGAAGGGTTGCGGCCACACCCTGTTCCACCACGGTATTGGCGAGAATCATGCCGATTGGCAGCCCAATGAAGAAGAGCACCTGCCCGAGCGAGGGCAGTTCGTCGTCGCCCGGGTCGCCGGTCACCTCAATTTCTTCAATCGGCGGGACATCGACCTGTTGTGCCAGCCAGCCGCAGAGCCAGGGGCCGCAGATCACCGCCGTTGGCAGTCCCACCAGCACACCAAAGAGAATCACCCAGCCAAGGTTCACCCCCAGCAGATAGGCCACTGCCACCGGCCCAGGCGTCGGTGGCACAAAGGCATGGGTCACGGCCAGCCCCGCGACAAGCGGCAGGCCAAAGGTGAGATAGGGCCGCTTCGTATCTCTCGCCAGGGCAAACAGCAGTGGCGCTAGGATCACCAGAGCCACATCGAGAAACACTGGAATCGAAATCACAAAGCCTGTCAGCAGCATGGCCCACGAGGCCTTCTCGGGACCAAAGATCCGGACGAGCTGCCGGGCGAGCGACTGGGTGCCCCCGCTGTGCTCAAGGATGGCTCCAAAAATCGCCCCGATGCCGATGATGGTGGCAATGAAGCCAAGGGCTCCACCCATGCTGTCAACGATCGTACTGGCGACCTGTGTCAGCGGGACTGCGTTGGGATTGACCAGCCGGCTGGAGGCGGCGACGACCACCGACACCACCAAGAGCGCCAGAAAAGCCTGAAGCTTGAGCCGCAGAATCAAGATCAGCAGAAAGGCGATTCCAAAGACAAGCAGGGCAATCAGTGGCCCCGCCGGCAGGGCATCTGACTCGGCTGAAACCGTCAGCCCAAACAGACCATGCCCCAAGACTCCCTGAGGGGCGATGCTTTCCACAACTGCTCCAAAACCGTTCACGTTGCTGCTCCCACCTCTGAAAACAGGCGATCGAGCAGACCGCCGCTGGCTTTGTTGTACACCAACGGTCAGGAGCCAAGGGGGGTCAGCACCACCT
>RFVE01000467.1 GCA_009922585.1 Planctomycetia bacterium | reverse complement strand
TTCGGCACTTGCCGTTCGGCTTTCAGTGGATCATACGAAGGGTCGCTACTGTCGAGCACCGGGGCGTCCTCAACGACGGTTTTCATGACCGAAATGCCATACGATCCGGGCACAACACCGTCTTGCGATCCAAAGGTACTGAAACGGACCAGCCCATCCGACTGAGACGTTCCTGAGGCTGCAGCTCCTTTGGGATCACGGGGGGCCAGCACCACAACCGCGTCAGCAACTGGCTTGCCGTTGAACATGACGCGGGCTTCAAAGGCAACTCGGGCCGGCCTCGGGTCAGCCGGACCACCACAGCCGCCGCCGGCAAGGAGCATCGGCACCAGTACCACGAACCAACTGTCACGAAAGGTCATTGGTTGTCCTTGGGTAAGAAGAAGCCGTGTCCCCAGAGGCGGCGACAATCCGGTCAGTTCAGCGACACCACCTCACCGCCCGATACCGATCCCATCGCTCCCCAGACTCCGTAGGGACTCGCCCCGGAGGTCACGCCAGGCTGGCTGAGATCACCCGTGTTGATCGTCTCGGAGATGAATCGCACGCCGCCATCAGCCATCACGGCGTTCGCCCCGCCAGGGTGCCGGCTGGTCGGGGGAATTAAATGGTGAGGCGAGTCGTGTGTTGTGCCGCTGTTGCAACCCGGACTGTTCGGCGCGGCGACGGTATTGAAGCCGTTAAAGGCCGACCTGGCGAACATCCAGTCGCGGCCGGCCCGAGGCGCGACTGCACCGGTGTAGTTCCCGCCGGAAACCTGCGACTGACAGATGATTGGACTGGTCCAGAATCCGGAAACGCTGGCGGCCTGTGTCTCCAGGACGTTCGTCGATCCGCCCCGGCCTTTTACCCGTTCGGACATCATGACCGTCTTGCTCAGTCCATCAGTGACCTCGTTCATCGTCGTGAATGACTCAACGCCCCCGACAAGCCCGCGGCCGAACATCCCACGATTGACGGGAGGATACGCTGCGTTTTGAACAACGTCGCCAATCGAGAACATATAGTTTGTCGTGCAACGGGTCGACGGGCCGTGATAAGCCGGAGCCGGGCCGTCGGACGGACAGGCCAGCATGGAGATCTGCGGCTGCATTGCGGGCAAGCCCGCCGGCTGACGCCACGGCTGCCAGGTGTTCGCATTGGCTGTGGTTGAAAGCCACCCAATGATGTCATCGTAGCGACTCTGTTCTTCATAGCCGGGAAGCAGTGGCAGATTTCCACTCCACCACTGAATGAGATAGGTATCGGGAATCGCCGGGTTGGTGTTCCGAATATCCTGACCTATCAAGCCAACGAAGTGCTGCTGCTGATCATGATAGTAATGATGCGCAAGACCCAACTGCTTGAGATTATTGGAACAACTCGACCGCCTGGCCGCCTCGCGGGCCTGCTGCACGGCCGGCAACAACAACCCGACGAGCACACCGATGATGGCAATCACCAC
>RFVE01000466.1 GCA_009922585.1 Planctomycetia bacterium | reverse complement strand
CGTCGGCCGCAGCCAGCAGAGGTCTCGCTGCTGATCGAGGTGGCCGACACCAGCCTTGCCTTCGACACCGAGGTGAAGGCCGGGCTCTATGCAGCCGCCGGCATCACTGACTACTGGGTGGTCGATCTCATCAGTCGCGGCGTGATCGTCTTCCGTGACCCTCGGGCGGGCCGGTACGAGACCCGGTCAACCCATCGTGACGACAACGCCGTCCGGCCACTGGCCCAGCCGTCAGCGGTGCTTATGCCCGTAGAACTCTTTGCGACGGAGTGACGCCGGCGGCTCACTGGCTGACTGCGCACCACGCCGACACCCTGCGCAGCCTGCACCAGCCCGAATGGAAAAAGCCGTTCTCGCGCAGTCACCACAGCTTTTTTGCACGGAGTGACAACGATTCAGCTACAACTGTGGATTGGCCTGCGGCGGAGCTGCCTTGTGTTCCGGTGCCGGTCGAGCAGTCATTCATTGCATTCATTCCTTCGCTCGCCCCCCGACACCTTCTCTATGAACACACTGGAGCAACGTCTTTTTCATCTCTTTGAACCGCAGGACCGCAAGCGGGCCCGGCAGATCGTGCCAGAGAAGGTAGTCTGCCCCCGGGTCGGTCAGGTGCAGGCCACCCTCGCCGACGATAGCGGCACCAGCCACGAGGTCTTGCTCGAACTCTCCGCCAATCGCCGCGGCGGCATGATTCTTGAAAGCCGCTGCACCAGCGCCGATGGCCGGGCCGGCCGCCCCTGCGCCCTGGTGGCGGCCGTGCTGCTCGAAATCGACCGCCGCGGCCTGCTGGCAGGCATCGCTGAGCAGACACCGGTCACCCTCGACGTGGTGCCCGACGACGAACCGGCTGACGATGAGGACGATGACGTTGCACCTGTCTCCTCGGGCAACGGTGCTGGTTTGCTGGTTGAAGGCAATGGGGTGGCGAGCCACCCGACAACCGCCAAGACGATCTCGCGGCACCACGGCGCCAAACTCAACAGCCCTGGGCCAGCTGAACCAGCCGGTTCGGCCAGCCGCCGGGGTAACCGGCAGCCAGCCTGGGCAACCGAACTGGAGACCCGCCGTCGGCTGGTCGAGCCAGCGGTCCGTTCCGGTGGGGTCGCGCTTGGTGATCTGCGGAAGAGCACCGGCACGCTGATGTTTCTGCTCGATCCGGCGGCGGCTGAGCAGCGAGTGGTGGTCGTGCTGCCCTGCCGGATGGGCCTCGATGAACTGGGCCAGCCCTGTGGCCGACCCAAGCCGATCACCATCGGGCCAAACGACGTTCGTTTTGATCAGTTCGATGCCGACGAACGGCAGGTGCTGGCGGCACTGGCTGGCACCATGGCCGACGAGGGGCACCATGGTGGCGGGCCGCTAGAGCGACGGACTATGAGTCGATTCGTGCTGAGTCGGCAGTCGGCTGCCCGCGATCTGGCGATGCTCTGCGAACACGGCCGACT
>RFVE01000465.1 GCA_009922585.1 Planctomycetia bacterium | reverse complement strand
CTGACCGACGTCCACGGCCATGTGGTCAAGGGCATGCTGGGTTAGGCCGACGGTCACCCGGATAGCCCTTTTACCATCCAACGGAAGCCGGGAGCGGGACTTTCCATGGTGCGACCCTTGGGGCTTGGACATAGAAAATCATGCCTCGAAGCCCGAAGCGCAAGCTGAGGGAAACCGCTGTTTGATCCCGGAACCGTCTTCCCTCAGCCCGCGATTCGGGCTTTCCGCAGTTCGGGGCCGGTTCGTCCACCGTCAAAAAGCAGAAATGACCGAAAAGCCGAGGCCGCCGGATGCTGCACCGCTCACCCACGCTCCCTCTCCGTGCCTCCAGCCTCTGTGTACCCAAACGAAACTGACACCGTGTCACCACTGGTGATGCACGAGCGGCCGGATCAGTTCGTCATAAACCTGCCGCACAGCCGTGAGGGTTTCCGGTGGCAGCGGCGGCAGGTCGGAGGCGGCGGCGTTGGCAACAGCCTGCTCGGGCCGACGGGCACCTGGGATCACACAACTGACAGCGTCGAACGACAGAATCCACTTCAACGCAAACTGAGCCATGGTCATCCCCTCCGGCACCAGCGGCCGCAGTCGTTCCACAGCGGCGAGGCCCGTCTCATAGTCAACGCCGCTAAACGTCTCGCCCTTGTCAAAGGCAGCCCCGTCGCGGTTGAAGGCACGGTGGTCGGCGGCCGAAAATGCAGTCTCGAGGGTGTAGCGGCCCGCCAGCAGCCCACTCGCCAGCGGCACCCGGGCAATCACGGCCACCTTGGCGGCAGCTGCCGCGGCCAGAAACGCTTCGGCCGGCTTCTGCCGAAAGATATTGAAAATGATTTGAACGCTGGTCACGCCGGGGTATTGGAGGGCAGCCAAGCCTTCTTCGACCGTCTCGACGCTGACTCCATAGTGGGCCAGTTTGCCAGCAGCCACCAGTGCCTCGAGGGCGGCGAAGACCTCAGGCTGTTGATAGACCTCCGGCGGCGGGCAGTGGAGCTGCACGAGGTCCAACCGCTCGACACCCAGGTTTTGCAGGCTGCGGTCGACAAAGGCCTTGAGATTGGCGGCGGTGTAGCCGGCGGCGGTATGTGGGGAAAGTCGGCGACCGGCCTTGGTGGCAATCACAAACGGCTCAGGACGTTCCCGCTTCAGCCTGCCAACCAGCCGCTCAGAATGGCCATCGCCGTAGACGTCAGCGGTATCGAAGAAGGTGACGCCGCTGTCGAGTGACTGCCGCAGGGTCGCCATTGCCTCGGCCTCGTCTGCCCCACCCCAATCGCTGCCACCAATTCCCCAGGCTCCAAAACCAATCTCGGAGATCTGCCAGCCGGTTTTGCCAAAAAAGCGGGTCTTCATGCGGGGGCTCGTGTGGGTTTGTATTTGGGCAGCCAGCCTATCTTCCTCACACCGTCGGCGACACGGCGTCACCAGTGCTACCGGTCCAATTGCTGCCGCT
>RFVE01000464.1 GCA_009922585.1 Planctomycetia bacterium | reverse complement strand
CCAGCCGAACCGCAGCAGCCGCTCCCCGCGGCATCCGAGACACCGTCATGCTCAACCGCCTTCGCGTCCCGTTGCTTGCCGATATTCCCGATGGCAAGCGCCGTGACTGCTGGCCGCAGCGGGTGGTTCGGCGCAAACACCCCGTGATACCGATGCCGGTGCCGCCGGGGCGGTGGGATCAGCGTTGCCAGCCGGTCAAGAAACTCAAACGGCGTCAGCTCAATGACACCACTGGCCCCGGGCTGCGTCGACTTCCGCGTGCGTCCCCGCCCACCGACTAGGCCGACCTCGTGCAAGTCCAGGACGACAAGGAGCGTTTTGGGGTGTCGACCGACGAACTGCCCGCGAGCAACCTCCACAGCCTCTGCCGGGCGTCTGACACGAGACGTCGAGGCCCCAAAAAAGGATGACTGGGACCAGGTCTTCGCCAACGCGAAAAAACCGCCGCCGGGGATTCTCCGCCTTTTGGAAAAGTTCCGTCGGAAGACCAAAACGCCCGGTCCCGCTACTCAACTGCAGTCCGTCAGCCGGAAGACCATTGTGGAAGGGCTTGTGACCTGGCTATCCATTTTCGCCCGGCGCTTCTGCACCCCGGGGCGTCTAGGTGCCGCCCGGCGAACGCTGGCACGTCGGGGCGGTGCACGGCGAGCCGGAACTGGCCCACGCGCTCGCCGCGATCGATGTTGCCCTTACCAAATTGTTTTGATCCCCCGGTATGCCCGAAGTTTTTTGTCACCGGTCACCAAGGGCACATCAAGCGCGGAGGTCGTCGCCACGATGATTCGGTCAGCCGGGTCGCCGTGCATCGGTTCCGCCAAGCCACCGGCAAAGACGGCAATCTCGGCGGAGACCGACTCAATCTTAATCTCGGGCAGGCTGCGCATGTCCGCCAGCCACCGGTCCAACGGCATGCTGAGTTGAAGCCGGCCGCGTCGTACGGCAGTCGCGATTTCAAGCAGACTGATTGCGGAGACGACAATCTGCTCAGGTCCACCATGTGCCGTGAGCGTTCGCTCGGCCTTACGGGAAAGGCCTGGAGCACGAGTAAGCCACCACACCAAAACATGGGTATCGATGACGATCAATGGTTCATGTCCCAGTCGTCTGCAGGCAATAGTGGCTCGAATGGCTCGTCGTAGCGAAGCAGGCTACCTTTCAAACGGCCGCGGGCTGCCTCGGCGGCGTCCGGCTGTGGCGAAGGTGGGGAAATTTCCGCGATCACCCGCCCACGGAGCGTCACGACAAGCCGCTCCCCTCGTGCGACCCGGGCGAGGTATTCCGGCAGGTGCTGCCTTAAAGTTGTCACGTTTACGCCGGTCATCTCACATCCTTTATGCACATCCGAAGCATACATATGAACTGTACATATCGAGTGGCGGTGCGTCAAGCCAGAGATAGGACGGCCAATGGCACTATCGCAAGCGTCTCGCCCGTCGGCAGCAGCCGAACAGTTGGCTGATGCTCCCT
>RFVE01000463.1 GCA_009922585.1 Planctomycetia bacterium | reverse complement strand
GCTGCCCTCTTCATCGCGGCGGCCTCCGGGGTCGATCGGTCTGCTCATCTTCAGGTGAACCGCTCGCGGCCGCGGTTACCCGAACATGGTCCGGGCGATCACGAAGACGGCCACTGCCAGGATCATGGCGGCGAAGATTTTTGACAACAGGGCCCGCGGCAGCTGCCGGGTCAGGGCCGAGCCGATGAACAGGCCCGGCACGCTGCCGGCCACGAACAGCAGCGTCACCTCCCAGGGAACTTCCCGTCCCTGCAGAAGATGGCCTGCCACTCCCGCCAGCCCCACCAGTGACATCACCAGTAGCGAGGTGCCGACGGCCCGGGAGAGCCCCATCGAGGCAAAGGTGACCAGTGCCGGCACAATCAGAAAGCCGCCACCGACACCGAAGAGCCCCGAGAGCAGCCCGACGGTCAGGCCGATGGTGGCCAGCAGCATGGCGCAGCGGCTGGTCAGCCGCAGCTTTCCCTCCGGATCACGTGAACAGGATGGCCCGTCCTCCGGCCCGCAGGCTTCGGCCGGCGGGGGAATGGCCTGATCGGCCCGCCACCACATCCGCGCCGCGATCAGCAGCATCAGCAACGCGAACGAGACCAGCAGCAGTTGCGGCGGCAGGTGCTCCCCCAGCCAGCTGCCCAGCGGTGCCGTCAGCATGCCGGCAGCGGCAAAGAGCAGCCCGGTGGGAAACTCAACCTGCTTCAGTCGGGCCCGCTCAGCCGTGCCGATGATGGCGGTGCCGGCGACCGTGGCCAGTGAGATGACAACCGCAACCTGCGGATCCTCTCCCAGCCAATAGACCAACAGGGGCACGGCCAGAATCGCCCCCCCGCCGCCGGTAAGCCCCATCGAGAGGCCGACCAGGCAGCCGGAGATCACGGCCGGGCCGATTGTCGCCACCGTGGCAAGCACCGCTGGTGCCAACAGGTTCACCCGCTCAGGCCCCCTGTTCGACTGCTGCAGTTGCAGTCGGCAGCTTCGCAGCCTGCCAAGCCTTGTAACCGCCAATCAGGTCAAACACCTGCTCGCGACCATGCTTCTGCAACAGGCTGGCCGCGATGGCCGAGCGATAGCCGCCTTCGCAGTGGACGGCCAGCGGCTGCCCGGCTGGCAGGCTTGCCAGTTCCTCTTCGAGCTGCGTCAGCGGCAGATTCCGGCTGCCGGCGATGTGGCCCCCGGCATGTTCCGCCGCCGTCCGAACATCGAGCACCAGCGGCGGCTGGCCACTGTCGGGCCGCTCACCAGCCAGCCACTCAGCGAGCGCCGGGCCGGTGATCCGCTCGGTTACCTGCAGCAGGTCTTCCCGATTGGCCAGGGCGTTCATGCCGCCGGCCAGGAAGCCGGCAACGTTGTCAAAGCCGATCCGGCCCAGCCGCATCACTGCTTCCTCTTCGTCGCCTTCGTCCTGGGCGATGACGATGATCGGCCGGTCGTGGCTGAGCATCGAGCCGCACCAGGTGGCGTACTTGCCTGAG
>RFVE01000462.1 GCA_009922585.1 Planctomycetia bacterium | reverse complement strand
CCCCAGCCATGCTGCCCAATTGTGAGCAGCGAACCTCAAGCACTGTCGCGCCGCAATCGCTGTTCATGCTCAACGACACCTTCGTCCATGAGCAGGCAACGGCGATCGCGGACACAGTCCGCAAACAAGTCCCGGATGACCTCTGTCGCCAGGTTACCCTGGCCTGGATGCTGCTGACCGCCCACGAACCGGAAACGGTTGACCTCGGCAGGGGACTGGCCTATTTGGCTGAACAGACCGAGTCGCTGCGGGCCTTTCATGCCGCTCCAGCCGATAAGACCGGCAACGCGGCCGACAAAAGTGCCAAGCCTGCTGATTCGAGTGCAGATCCGCAGGCCGAAGCCCTCGCAAGCCTCTGCCAGGTGCTGTTGAGTTCCACCAGATTTCTCTACATCGATTGACCTGCCAACATGCTTCGCAGGACCCCACCCATGAAACAGTCCTCGACCGGCCTCTGCTCCCGACGTCATCTGCTGCAGGCCGGAAACCTTGGTATCGCCTCACTCGCGCTGGCAAGCCTGCTTGAGGAGGAGGGGCTGCTCGCCGCGCCGGCCAAGCCCGACCTAACGGCGCCGCGGCGGTTCGACACGCTACCGAAGCCGCCGCCACAGCCGGCCCGGGCCACTGCCATGATTTCGCTGTTCATGATGGGTGGCCCCTCGCAGATGGATCTCTTCGATCCCAAGCCGCTGCTTGCCAAGCACGATGGCGAGGCCTTTCCCGGTGAGATTAAGTACGACAACGTCGCCCAGGCCTCATCCAAAATCTTCGGCTCTCCCTGGACGTTCCATCGTCGCGGTGACTGCGGCATGGAACTGAGCGAACTGCTGCCGCAGCTTGGCGGTGTTGCCGACGAGATCACCCTGATCCGGTCGATGCACTCCGGCGTCAACAACCATGCTCAGGCGCTCTATGCCCTCAACAATGGCCGCAACCTCGCTGGCCGTCCAACAGTCGGCGCCTGGTTGACGTACGGACTCGGCAGTGAAAGCCGCGACCTGCCAGCCTACATGGTGCTTGGGCACCCCAAGGGCCTGCCGACGTTTCAAGAAGAGCACTTTACCTGCGGCTGGCTGCCATCGATCTATCAGGGCACGCTGGTCCGGGCGGAAGAGCCGAGAATCCTCAACCTCGATCCGGCACCAGCCCTCGCCGGCAGGCCGCAGCAGCGGCAGATCGAACTGCTCGAGGCAATCAACGAACGGCACCTTGCCCAGCATCCGGGGGCCCACGACCTCGCCGCCCGGATTGCCAGCTATGAACTGGCCGCGAGGATGCAGACTTCGGCCAAGGAGGCCCTCGACATTTCGGACGAGCCAACCCACATCCGCAGACTCTATGGCATTGACGAGAAGGAGACCGCTGACTACGGCACCCGCTGCCTGATCGCTCGGCGGCTGATCGAACGCGGCGTACGGTTCGTGCAGGTACTCAACAACGGCCAGTCGTGGGACCACCACGGCTCGCTG
>RFVE01000461.1 GCA_009922585.1 Planctomycetia bacterium | reverse complement strand
CCGTACCCGGCTCAAAGCCCAGCGTTTCGAGCGCAACCGTACTGTAGTCAAAATCGACCTCGAGACTGGCCGGCCGCCGGGGTGCCTTGTCGAACGTAAGCGAAACCTCTCCTGTCGTGTAATCGATTGACCCGCCGATAGCCCGGGCCGGTGGGTTGCCGACCGGCGTGAACACGAGGTCACCGTCTCGCTCAGCCACAAACGTCTGAATGGCAGTCGCCCCGTCATAGACGACACCGGTAACGGAGCCGGGCAGCACCGACACCGCACCAGGAGCAGCGGCCGATGGCAAGAGGGCGAACTCTTGGCCGGTAAAGGTCAGCACTGCGGCGTCGGCAACGGTGACAGCGCGGGAGAGCGTCACGGTATTGCCATTGACCCCAGTCACCGTGGTATCGGCCGGCACACCCGGGCCGGCGGCCGCTTCGCCAAGTGCCACCCCGGTCACATCACCAAGCACAACATCGGTACCGGTAAAGCCAAAGCCCAGGCTGTCGCCGCTGCGCACGGTGACGGCCCCGCTCAGTTCTATCACTCCGCTGCCAATCACCGGTTCCACTGTGGTCACACTGGTGCCTTCCGGCACGTCGATGTCGAGGGCACTGACGCCGACCTCGTTGACCAGCACCGAACTGACAATACCGCTGGCGTCATCGACCACCACTCGGCGGGCGGTGATCGCCTGGCCGGCAAAGGCGAAATTCAACACCTCACCGTCTTCAACCGTCACCGGCTGGCTCAGGCTGACGGCCCCCGTGGCTGCATCGATGCCAGTCACCGTGGCTACCGGAACCCCAGGATTGCTTGCCGCTTCCACGGTCGCCCCGACCGTGGCCGCCGTGTCATCCACGAAGAGCTGATCGGTGGTGACTGACAGGCCGATAAACCCAAACTGCAGCAGCTGACCGTCCGCAACATCGACCGACTGGGTGAGCGTCACCGTCTTGTTCACCGGATTGACCGCCTGAATGCTGGTGGCCGCCGGCACCCCGTCACCAGTCACGGCCATGCCAACCGTGAGGCTAGAGGCATCGGCCACAGTAATTGTCGTGTCGACAAAGCCGATGCCCGCCAAGTCATTGAGGCTGATCGTAATCGGCTGGGACAGCTCGAGTGTTCTCGTCGCGAGATCCCGGCCAACGACCGTGGTCCCATCAGGGATGCCAGCCGGACCAGTGATCTGAGCCCCGACCGCCACCTGTGAGGCGTCACTGACCGTGATGTAACTGGTTGTCACCGGAACGCCCGGCGCGAGGCTGAAAGCCACCAGCTGATCGTCACTCACGCTGATGGGATTGTCGAGCGTGACCACTCCAGCTGAGCTCGTGCCGCTCGAGGGCGTGACCGTGACCGCGGTCGACAGGCTGCCCCGCAGGATGTACTCACCCGTGCTGCCGCTGATGCCACTGCCGGCGGTCGTAGCGGCGTAGCTCCGGTTGTTGTAGCCCGAGACGCCGATGAAAAAGCCGC
>RFVE01000047.1 GCA_009922585.1 Planctomycetia bacterium | reverse complement strand
GTACCCCGTCTAGGACTCGAACCTAGAACCCTCTGATTAAGAGTCAGATGCTCTAACCAATTGAGCTAACGGGGCATCTCGCAAAAACCTACCTGCCACCGGCGGCCGAGGCAAGGGGGTGGAACCGACCAGCACCGACAGCAAGCAGGCCCGTTCGGCTGCCAGCTGCCAGCGCGTTGAGGGAATCCGGCCGACTCGTTACATTTCGAGCCGATTGGAAATACTCGCCCCCGCGGAGGATTTATGGGTCGCTACGAAGGTTTGAAAGGACTTGTCCTTGGCGTTGCTAACGATCATTCGATCGCTTGGTCAATTGCGAAGGAACTGCTTGACGGGGGGGCGACGATCGGTTTTAGCCATCTGCCCGACAAGCCAGATGATCAGCGGCAACGCAACCGCCGCCGGGTGGCATTGCTGACAGATCCGGAGCCGAATGCCAAGTTTCTCGTCCCGATGGACGTTTCGAGTGACGACCAAATCGCCGCCGTCATGGACAAGGCGAGGGCCGAGTTCGGGACGCTCGATTTTCTTGTCCATTCCATTGCCTACGCCCCCATGGAAGACCTCAAGGGCGAAACCACCAACTGCAGCCGTGAGGGCTTCCGGTTGGCGATGGAGACCAGCGCCTACAGCCTGCTGGCCGTCGGACGGCTTGGCCGCGACCTCCTCGCCCCCAATGCCGCCATTCTCACGCTCACCTATTTCGGTGGCGAAAAAGTGGTGCCTGGATACAACATTATGGGAGTGTGTAAGGCGACGCTCGACGCCTGCGTAAAATACATGGCCTATGACCTTGGGCCGCAGGGAGTCCGGGTCAACGCCATTAGTGCTGGTCCACTGCGGACGCTTGCTGGCCGCGGTGCGGGTGTTGAGGACATGCTCGGCCTCTACCAGCACATGTCACCACTCGGACGGAACATCACCCACGAGGAGGTCGGCAAAGCCGGCGCTTGGCTCGTTTCCCGAGACTCGCTCGGCATTACTGGCGAATTGCTGCATGTTGATGCCGGGTACAACATCATGGGATCACCCGGCCGGCTGCTTGATCTGGTTCCCAAGGGGGCGTGACAGACGGTTGTGTCGGACCCAGTCGCCATTGCCGTTGTACTCGTCATCCACGAACACCGAGCACTCGTCGGCCGGCGGCCACTGACGGCATTTAGTGCGGCTGGCTATGCAGAGTTCCCCGGCGGGAAGATCGAACCGGCTGAGACCGCAGCTGCCGCTGCCCAGCGAGAATGCCGGGAAGAGACAGGGCTAGAGATCGAGGTCGAAGGCCTGATTGCCTCAGATCGCGTGGCAGATACCGACAGCCGAATCGATTTCTTCAGCGGTCGGCTCGCCCGTCCAGCCTGTACCGTGCCGCGACCGCCCTTCACCTGGCTCACCGCGGAAGAGATCACTGCCTGCCGCTTCCCGCCAGCCAACACCACCGCCATCCAATGGCTGCTGCGAAAGCTGTCCTAGCCGCGTGAAAAATACTCATTCGGGACAGGACACGGCTGTTCCGCACGTCCAGTCGCTTCCGCTCCTGGCTTGCTATTGTGGGGACTGATCGGCGAGCGACGAAGTGCCCGTGCCCACGAGCGAGCTACGGCAGCAAGCGGAGCCGGGATGGCGAAGCGCAGCGGACGTGCAGTTCACGGTGGCCTTGAGGGTCGCCGTCAACGTCCAGCGAGTAGGCGGAGGCACTTCGTTGCGGATGGCTCGTATCGCGGAGAGCTCGGACACCGCGCCCGGTCTCGCATGACTCACTCGCGCGGAGCGGCTGCTAGCTAAGCATGCCGGCCAGAAACGCACCGACGCCCGCAACAATTAATAGAACAACGGTCGCCACCGCCACCCAGAGCCACTGCCGGGCCGCCCGCTCGACACGGTCCTCTCCCGCCTCCAGACTGTCAGCGGCATGTGCGACAAACCGCTGGCTGCATTGCGGGCAGACAAGCTCCTCTTCTGCCAAGCCTGCTGGCACCCGGACCAGATGGTCGTTGGGGCAGGAGACCTGAAAAAAGCCTGACGTCGGCATCATGCTGCCTGATGGCTCGCCGCCGGCCGCTTGGTGACGGTCCCGTGGTCGACCTGCAGGATCGTATCGGCCAGTGCCAGGGTGCTGGGCCGGTGAGTGATCATGATCACCGTTCGGTTCTCGACGTATCGGGCGAGTGCTTCATGGATGAGTTCTTCACTGGCGACATCGATTTGGCTGGTTGCCTCGTCGAGCACCAAGATCTCGGCGTCCCGAAGGAAAGCCCGGGCCAGGGCAATCCGCTGACGTTGACCGCCGGAAAGCCGGAAGCCGTTCGGGCCGACCTTTGTCTTGTAGCCCTCGGGGAAATCGGCGATGAAGTCATGGGCCCGGGCCTTGCGGGCCGCTGCCTCAATCTCCTCATCGGTGGCGTCCCAGCGTCCATAGCGGATGTTGTAAAGAATCGTTTCGTTGAACAGTTCCGTCTGCTGGGTGACGATAGCGATCCGCCGACGGAGATCAACGAGGGCCAGATCGGTCAGGGGCACGCCGTCGAGCAGCACCTTGCCCTTGCTCGGATCATAAAAGCGGCAGATGAGATTGATCAGGGTGCTCTTGCCCCCACCGTTGGGGCCGACAATGGCCACCCGCTCACCAAAATTGATCGACAGATCGACATCTCGTAGCACCGTATCGATTCCATCGTAGGAGAACGAGACCTTGTCGAAGCGAATCTCACGATGTGGCGAGGGCAGCCGTTTGGGATTGGGCCGCTCCCGTAGCTTCGATGGCGTGTCGAGCAGTGGGTAGAGCGACTGAGCGCCAACAATCCCTACGTTGATACCCGTGATCACACCAGAGAGCTTTCGCACCGGGTCGGCCGCCCCAATCAGCATGCCAAAGAAGACCATAATGCCGGGTACTGTCATCGGCCGATCTGTCATGGTGATACCAAAGATCTGTGTCTCCTGGTTGATCACCAGCCAGGCTCCGACTGCAATTGAGGTCGCCACCATGCCAATACCGAGAATCTCAGTGATCGGGTTGGCCAGTGCCCGAAAAAAGGTGTGACGCATCCCAATCCGCATCATTTTTGTGGTGCTCTCGCGAAATCGGTCCCGCTCGAAAGGCTCCATTGTGTAGGCCTGGACCGTCAACACATTGTTGAGGGCCTCAAGCATTACATGATGAAAGCCAAGGGCCTGCGAAAGAATATTTTTCGAGACATTCCGCATCTGACGATTGAGCCAAACCATCAGAAATCCGACTACTGGCGCCATTGTCAAGCAGGCCAGTGTGAGCTGCCAGGAGATAAAGAATGCGCCGGTCAGGCAGGCAATGATTTTCAGTGGCTCGGTGACCGCGCCACCGTAAACCGTGGTAATACCGCCGGCAAGCATCTCGGCGGTGTGTGTCACCTGAGCCATGAAGCCGGCTGAGCCCTGCCGCATGAATTGAGTGCGATCGAGTTCGAGGGCCTTGTTGAAAATCCGAGTGCGGATGTCACGGGAAATCCCCATTGCAACATAACTGACCAGCATCGTGCTCGTCAGCAGAAAGCAATGCTTGAGAAAGGTGCTGACCACGATCAGCACCACCACCAGCAACACGGTCTGGAAGGGATCTCGGGGCAGATAGCCATCGAGCCAGGGCTGCAGCCAGCGTGCTGACGACAGGATGGTGGCATCTCCCTTGTCAGCGAGATTCAGTGAGTCAACACGGCTGCGGGCAGCGATACGGTCAACTTCGGGTAGCCCGCCTCCAGCAAGCTGTTCCTCTAGCCGGCTGATCTCTTCGGCATGCTCTGCCAATCTGGTTTCAGCTTCTTTGATCCGGTCGGTGTTCCACTCCTGTAACGACTCGCCGTTGAGCGTGACCTCGATGATCGGGAACAGAGCGGCGATGTTCGCCCCCCAAAGCCCAGCGACACCAGCGGAGCAGAGGAACGCCCCCACCAGGAATGGCCAGCTCTTGGAGGCATCACGAAGAGCGCGGAGAAAATATTTCATACTGATGTCTGGGGACGGCGAAAACACTGCCAACGGTCGACGCTGGCAGCAACTACGTTCCTGTTCAATCGGACGTCGTCGGGCATGGTGTACCGAACCGATACAGCCGTGCCGATTACGGTAGCCACGAAAGCTGGGGGGGCTACGTGGGCAGCTACCGCTGGGCGGCAGTTGCCTCGCGACAGGAGTGGAGAGTAGTTCCGACGCCGCCAGCGGGACAAGGCAGAAACAGGCGGGTTTCAGCGGCTTTTGCGGGCCAACGCTGCCTGAAGCGTGTTCTCAAGCAGCATTGCCACCGTGAGGGGACCGACGCCCCCTGGCACGGGCGAAAGGGCTCCGGCAACGTCCGCAACGGCATCATGGTCAACATCCCCGACCAGCCGGCTGCGGCCCTGCTCTTCGATGCGATTGATGCCGACATCGATCACCACCGCGCCTGGCTTGACCATGTCAGCCGTGATCAGCCGGGGCCGACCAACTGCGGCTACCAGAATGTCGGCCTGCCGCGTCCAGGTCGCCAGATCACCGCTGCGGCTGTGGCAGAGGGTGACGGTGGCATCACCGCCGGGACCTCGCCCAGCCAGCAAAAGCGCCAGCGGTTTGCCAACGATATCGCTGCGGCCGACGATCACGGCATGACGGCCCGCCGTCTCAATTTCGGCATCGATCAGCATCCGCTGAACGCCAGCAGCTGTGCAGGGAATGAACCGCGGTCGCCCCTGCGACAAGAGCCCCGCATTTTCCGGATGAAACCCGTCGACGTCTTGGGCTGGTGGCACCGCATCGAGCACAGCAACCGCGTTGACTTGATCGGGAAGTGGCAACTGCACCAAGATGCCATCAGCCGGCCCCTGTTCATCACGGCCGATCGCGGCCACGAGATTGACCAGTTGAGCAGTGGTGACTGAAGCCGAAACGGGAATCACCTCGGCGTCAATCCCAACCCGCCCGGCCGCCGCCGCCTTGCTCTTCACATAGGAAGCGCTAGCCGCCACATCGCCGACCAGCACCACCACCAATCGGGGCGGTCGTCCTGCCGATCGCACAAAGCCCGCCACACGACCAGCCAGGTCAACCTCAATCCTGCTGGCCAGCTCACGGCCATCGAGACGGCGAGCAGTCATCCATCGGCTCCCACGGGCAACCGTAACCAAACACGTTCACTCGCTGGCCGTCCGCTCATGACTCTGCCGCCTTCTCGCTCCCCGGCAGGGATTGCTCGTCCGCACTGGAAGCAGCTTGCTCCTGCATATAGCTCATCCGTAGCTGGTGAAGAACCTCATCCAGCAGCCGCTGTTCGTCCTGTTCAAGATTGCCAGCCGTTTTCTTTTCGAGCATCTCGAGGGTGTCAATAAAGTGCCGAGCCGTGTCGAGATTTTTGAGCGACTGCTGAGTGATCGGGTTCGGCACGCGACCAAAGGCCATCAAGGCCTGCGTGAAGAGCGTCTGGACCAGAAACTCAAAGGTGGCCGGTGGTGGCTTCAGCGGTGGCGTGCCAGCGGAATTGTCGGGTGTCTCATTCATGTGCAGGCTCCGCAGTGATTGAGGGGTGACGGAAAGCAGGGCTAGGAAGCCGCTGCCGACTTGCCAGCGACATGGTGGGACACAGCCGCTTCGACGAGGCCGGCAAACAACGGGTGGGCGGCGGTCGGCTTGCTCTTGAACTCGGGGTGGAACTGCACCGCCACGAACCAAGGGTGGATGTTCTCGGGCAATTCGACAATCTCGACCAGACTATTATCCGGACTGGTCCCCGCGATGACCAGGCCCGCTGCCTCGAGCTGCTGGCGATAACCACCGTTGAACTCATAACGGTGCCGGTGCCGTTCAGCTACTTCGCCACGACCGTAAGCCGCCGCAGACCGGCTGCCGGGAGCAAGAACCGCTGGCTGGCTGCCCAGCCGCATGGTTCCCCCCTTGTCGGTCACGCCCTCCTGCTCCTCCATCAGGCAGATGACGGGGTGCGGCGTGTCACGAAAGAATTCCGTCGAGTGGGCGTCGACCAAGCTGGCAGCATGCCGGGCAAAGTCAATCACGGCACACTGCATGCCCAAACAGATGCCCAAAAACGGGAGTTTGCGTTCGCGGGCATAACGAATCGCCTGCACCTTGCCTTCCACCCCTCGCTCGCCGAATCCACCGGGCACGATCAGACCATCAAAGCCGGCCAGCATCCGCTCAGCCCCTTCCTGCTCAATCGTTTCACTCTTGATCGCCTGCACCCGCACCTGGGTATGGTTCGCAATGCCGCCGTGGTCGAGGGCCTCGTAGATGCTTTTATAAGCATCTCGATGTTCGGCATATTTGCCGACCAGTGCAATCGACACCTCATGCTCGGGATTCCGTAGCCGATGAAGGATATCGTGCCAGTCGTCGAGATCGGCAGTTGCCGCTGAAAGCCCAAAGCGTTTCAGAATCAGGTCGTCAATCCGGTTGGCCTGCAACGACAGCGGGACCTCATAAATTGAAAAGTCTTTGTCCCGTTCCTCAATGACTGAGTCGAGCGGCACATTGCAGAACAGGGCAATCTTTTCGCGGTCACCAGTATCGAGGGCCCGTTCGGTCCGGCAGACGAGAATGTCAGGCTGAATGCCGATTTGCCGGAGGATGCCAACCGAGTGTTGGGTCGGCTTGGTCTTCAGTTCTCCTGCAGCCTTCAGGTAAGGCACGAGCGTCAGGTGGATGAAGATGCAATTCTCCCGGCCAACCTCAAGGGGAATCTGCCGGATTGCCTCGAGGAACGGCAGGCTTTCAATGTCACCTACCGTGCCTCCGATTTCGGTCATGACAATATCGGTCTCGGCATCGGCCAGTTGGGTGACAACGTCCTTGATCTCATTGGTGATGTGGGGAAACCGTTCATAGTGGCCGAGGTCGAGATCGGTCTCGCTGCCATCGTCGAGCACATAGACCTCGCCGTGCTGATAGGGGCTCATCGTGCCGGGATCGACGTTGATGTAGGGGTCGAGTTTCTGCAGTTTCACCCGCATCCCTCTCGCCTCGAGCAGCATGGCGATCGAGGCACTGGTAAGCCCCTTGCCAAGTGAGCTGACGACCCCTCCGGTCACGAAAATGTGCTTGGTCACGTGGGGCGATTCCTCCGGCCGTGTGTTGAGTGTCGGTCGCAACCTCAGACCGGCCGCTTCCGTTGCCGATTGAACCAAGTCGGTCTGCACTCGGTCAAATGTCCCTCGGGCTTTGGCGGGCGAAACCTTGGTGTAGAGTACATTTATGGAAACACCCACCTCTGCTCCCGCCGCCACTGCCAACCTCAGGATTCGGAGTCTCGACCCTCTCGTGCCTCCAGCCCGGCTGGTCTCAACCCTACCGCTTTCCCCGGCCGCCACCGAAACCGTGCTGACTGGACGACAGGCGGTAGAGCAGGTACTTACCGGCGAGGATACGCGCTTGCTGGCCGTTGTTGGGCCATGCTCAATCCATGACATTGACGCCGCTCGCGAATATGCCGGGCTGTTGGCCGAGTTGGCCAAGGAACTTGCCGATCGGCTGCTGGTGGTGATGCGGGTCTATTTTGAAAAGCCGCGCACCACGGTGGGCTGGAAGGGACTGATCAACGATCCACACCTGGATGACTCGTTTGACGTCGCGACTGGCCTGCGGCTGGCCCGTAGCCTGCTGATTGAAATCGCTGGAATGGGCCTGCCAGCAGCGACCGAATTTTTGGAGCCGATCACCCCGCAGTACATCGCTGACACCATCGTGCTTGGGGCGATCGGAGCCCGGACGACTGAATCTCCAACACACCGGCAGATGGCCAGCGGCCTGTCGATGCCGGTCGGCTTCAAGAACTCGACCGACGGCTCTCTGCAGGCCGCCATCGACGCGATGCACGCCGCCCGCACGCCTCACTCGTTCCTGGGCATCGACAATGGCGGGGGCACCTGTGTGGTTTCGACTACGGGCAACCCCTGGGGCGTGCTGATGTTGCGCGGGGGCCGCGACGGCACCAATTACTCCGCCGCAATGCTTGCAGACGCTCGCCTTAAACTGGAACAGTCTGGCCTGCCACCGCGAATGATTATCGATTGCAGCCACGCAAACTCCGGCAAGGATCACCGGAGGCAGTCGATTGTCTGGCGGGACGTGATCGAGCAGCGGGCCGCAGGCGACCGGTCAATTGTCGGGCTGATGCTCGAGAGCAATTTGTGCGAGGGGAAGCAGGCGGTCAGCAGCGATCGCTCGGCACTGGCCCACGGGGTCTCAGTCACCGACGCCTGTATCGGCTGGGAGGAAACCGAGGCCCTGCTTCGTGAAGCGCACGGCAGGTTGAATTGAGGCGTTGGCCTGTTGCTGCCTCCCCTCAGCACCAGCACGGCCAATCTCGCTATTCCTGCTTCTCCACCGGGACAACCAACACGCTGGCGGCTGCATGCGCCAACACCGCCTCGGACGTACTGCCGAGGAGCCAACGGGTGAAAGCATCTGTCGGCGTGCGGCCGATCACGATCAGATCAGTGTGGTCGGTCCGCGCCTGTTCAAGGATCCGTTCTCCGGGGTTACCCTCGACGACGATCGGGGGTTGCCCCTGGAAACCTGGCGGCAGACCAGCCTGGAATTGCTGCAACTGGCCCGCTAGCGCCTCGACTTCACTGTCATGCTCCTGCCGCCAGGCTTCAGCAATGGCTGCCGTGTCCGGATCCCGCGCCCGCTTTTCCAGCCATCCCGGCAGCGGGCCGGCCAGCATCGACTCGCTGACTCCGATGACGCCACCCCGGGTTTCAGCCGGCCAGTGCAGGCTGTTGAGGGTGGCCGACACCACGGCGGCAGAAGCGGGATGGTGACAGGCGAGCACCTGCGGCCCCCGATTCTCCGGCGGACTCCCCCGAACAACGAGCACCGGCAGATGAGCCCCATGCAACACAGCCCGAGAAACGCTACCAAGCAAAAAACGCTCGATCGATCCATGCCCACGGGCACCAACCGCGACCAGATCAGCCTGCCAGCCCGAGGCCGATTCCAGAATACCGACAGCGGCTGAAGCTGAAGACGTGATCATCTCCGGCGGCTTGGCAAATTCCGTCGGCAGCAGCACCCGCGACTCAGCGAACAGGGCAGCGGCAGCACCCCGCACGACCGTGGCCGACTGCCCGGGCAACCGACGCTCAAGCTCAGTCGGTGAAAAGTAAATCGCCACCTCATCCCGGTTGGGGTCGATCAGCCGCGCCACCATTCGCACCGCATCGAGCGACAGGGGCGATCCGTCGACGCCAATCAAAACTTTCATGACAACTCCAGCTTGAGAAACATTTTTAAGTCGGTAGTCACAGGCTCGATTCCTGGCTCAGGAGAGGCTCAGTCCCCGCGACAGCAGTTCCATTATTGCACGTCTCAGGCAATCCAGACTTTGGAAGGCTCCCCAGGCAGTTCTCTGGCCAGCCGGGGCACGGCATAGCCGGGCAGCCGCCGCCGCAACTGGTCAAGGAGTTCTCGCCCCCGGGCCTCGGACACCGCGAAAGCGGCCGCCCCCCGCACTGGGTCGAGAAGGTGCAGGTAATACGGCGCGACACCGAGGTCGATGAGCCGCTCCGAGAGGGCAGCCAGGACGGCGGCATCATCGTTCACGCCCCGTAGCAGAACCGCCTGATTAAACCGCAACGGTACACCAGCGGTCAGCCGAGCCAGGCCCTCAGCCACCGTGCTGTCCAATTCGGCTGCATGGTTGGCGTGGATGACCAGGCTGACGGCCAGCCGGCTTGCGGCCAACAGAGCCGTCAGATCTTCCGTCACCCGGGATGGCAGCACCACGGGCAGCCGGGAGTGAATCCGCAGCCGGCGGACGTGAGGGATGGCTCCGAGAGCCACGACGAGCTGATCCAACTGGCGGTCATCGAACAAAAGTGGATCGCCCCCGGACAGGATCACTTCGTGAATACTCGGGTCGGCAGCCAGCTCTCGCAGGGCCGCCTGGAGGCCAGCCGGCGTCGCGCCGCTCGCCGCATAGGGAAATTCACGACGAAAGCAGTAGCGGCAGTTGACTGCACAGCCGCCGGTGAGCAGCAGCAATGCCCGCCCGGCGTATTTCTGAATCAGGCCACCGGCCCGCCGGGCCTGCTGTTCAGCCAGCGGGTCGGCCGAAAAGCCGACAATCTCCTCGCACTCCTCTACGCGGGGTAAGACCTGCAACAGCAGCGGGTCGGTGGGATCTCCCGGTTTCATCCGGGCGATGAAACCCCTGGGCACAAGCAACGGAAAGCTGCTTCCAGCGACAGCGGCAGGGCCGGCGAGCGTCTGGTCAAGATCAAGCAACCGGCAGAGTTCGATCGGATCACGAACGGCCTCAGCCAGTTCCCGCTTCCAGCAGGCACTGGCGGCAGCACTGGTGGTTGGCGGTGAGGGATTGCTGACTGGCATCGCTTTGATCATAGCCCAGAACGCGTCCACTTCGGCAGCGTTGACAGGCTGGCGTGCTATCGACAGGCTTGTGCGGTCGCCCCTTGACTGACTTGCCGCCGCTGGGCGGCCGAGCCTGGGCGATTCCCGGCCCTTCCGTCCTTTAAGAAAGTACCAGTCTGATGCCTGCCTATAACACCAGCGAATTTCGCAAGGGGCTCAAAGTCCAGATCGATGGCGACCCCTACATCATGATCGAGTGCAACTTCGTCAAGCCGGGCAAGGGGCAGGCCCTCTACAAGTGCAAACTGAGAAACCTGCTGCGGGGCACGGTTCTTGACCGGACCTACAAAAGTGGTGATTCACTCGACGCAGCCGACATTACGACGATCGACGCCCAGTTCCTCTACAAGCAGGGGGAGCAGTACGTCTTCATGGACAATGACAACTACGAGCAGTACGAACTCTCTACCGAGCAGGTTGACGATGCCTGGAAATGGCTAAAAGAGGGCACCGTCTGCTCAATGCTGCTCTACAACGGCAATCCGATTTCGATGGAACCGCCCCAGCACATGGTGCTGAAGGTGGAGTATGCCGAGCCGGCCGTTCGGGGCAACACTGCCACGAACCTCACCAAGCCGGTCAAACTTGAAACGGGTGCCGAAATCATGGTGCCGGCTTTCATCGAACAGGGAGAATCAGTCAAGGTCGACACCCGCACCGGCGACTATTTGGAGCGGGTGAAGGAGTAGGTATCGTCGGCGTCACGACAGAAGTCGAAGAGGACGTACCACTCGATTGCTGCGACCTCTCGGATTAGCTGCTCGAGCAGGCCGCCGCGGCCCCGGGCCTGCTCGCAAAGGTCGATAAACCGGAAAGGGTCCCAGCGGTCGGCGGTCTGGAGCCAGCCGGCGGCCGCCGGGACATCGCGACCGGCAAGCTGCGCGCGTACCCCGTCTGCCAGCGGGCCTGCCAGCGGGTGGTCGCCCACTCGCCGAAACCAGTACGCCGCATTTCCAGGGTCAGGCTCGCGGCGGTGCATGATGCCGTGCCACCAGCTGCCTTCGGGAGTGTGGACGGCCTGACTGAGGCTGTGGGAATCCTCCAGAAAACCGTTCCAGAGCCAGAGTCCAGACGTGCAGCATGCTGCTGCATCGGCCGACAAGGCACCAGCTCGACGCTTCCACCCGTTGGGATCTGTCTCCCGCAGCGGACCAGCAAGAGCCTGCTGCGGACGCCCCGGGCCGAGCGGAGGCAGTTCCGGTCTGAGCAAATGGGCAATTTCTGCCGGCAGCCGGTCGGCCGGGAGTAGTGATTGGGCTGTCATTCGAGGAAGAATCCCAGGTGAGCCATCTTGACCAGATCACGAAAGCCGATAGGCTGCATTGGTTTCTCGAATAGTGCAAGGTGGCACTATTCGTTTTTTGGATACTAAATAAGTTCAGTGGCGTGCCGAAGGGCGGGTACTGAGCCGACCCAGCCAAGGAGGGCGGTGCCTGACGGTGATCGACGTAGTGCACCAGGAATGAGGATTCCCCGGCACAACTTGGTGGATGGACCGGCATGAACCTGAAAAGCCTGAAGATCTTCTGCGATATCGTCGCTCGGCGGAGCTTTTCCCGCGCGGCTGAAGATAATGGCATCTCGCAGTCTGGGGCCAGCCAGGTGGTCGGGCAGCTTGAGAGCAGGCTCGGCGTTCAACTGATCGAGCGGTCGAAACGGCCTCTCGTCCCAACTCAGGAGGGCCGGGTCTTTTTTGAGGGCTGTCGAAAACTTGTTGCCCGCTACGACGCCCTTGAAGATGAGGTCCGGTCACTGCACGAAGATGTCGCCGGCCGGGTACGGGTGGCGGCCATCTATTCCGTCGGCCTGCACCAGATGAGCGAATACGTGCAGGAGTTCATGGCCCGTCACCCCAAGGCGAATGTCCGGCTGGAATACCTCCACCCGCAACGGGTCCGGGAGGCGATCGAAAATGACCAGGCTGACGTGGGCATCATCAGCTATCCCCGCAGCACCAGAGCCGTTGAAGCCGAAGCCTGGCGGGAGGAACCAATCGTGCTGGTCTGCGGTCCGCAGCACCCATTCGCCTTCCGAGATGAAATCTCGTTGACAGAGCTCCATGGCCAAAGGCTTGTTGGATTTGACCCCGATCTGGTCATTCGGCACGAGATCGATCGGGCGATCGAGTCGGCGGGCGCCGAGCCGACCGTGGTAATGGAGTTCGACAACGTCGAAACGATTAAGCGGGCGGTTGAAATCGACACCGGCATGGCGCTGCTACCCGAACCCACTGTCGCCCGTGAAGTGGCCAGCGGCAGCCTTGTCAATCTGCCGCTGACGGGGAATCCATTGGCTCGACCGCTGGGAATTATTCGCGGCCGCGGCAAGCCCCAGTCGCCGACAGTGAAACGATTTGTCGACCTGCTCAGGGGTCACGCCCGGGACACGGTTGCCGTCCCCAGAAAACGGCCACCCCGAACTGCCGCCGAACTTGCTGTTGTCGGCACTGCCTGACCAACCGTCGCCAGCGTGGACATTGGTCAAACAGCCGCTGCCGACAGCATCGGTCCTCGCATCCCAACAGCCCGCCTCCCACCTTCCAAACAATCAGATTGATCAGATCACGAACCAGCTGAAGACCCATTCTCAACAAGCCCGAATGAACTCCTCCGAAGATCTCGCCATGACGCGTCCCCTCCGACTTCCCGACCCCCGCGGCCTCTACGACCCCGCCAACGAGCACGACTCGTGCGGTGTCGGCTTCATCGCCCACATCAAAGGCCAGCGTTCCCGTCAGATCATCGACGATGCCGACCGCATGCTTCAGCACATGGAGCACCGTGGCGGCTGTGGCTGCGAGGACAACACCGGCGACGGTGCCGGCATGCTGACAGCTCTCCCATACGAACTGCTCGAGCGGATTGCCCGGGAGGAACTTGGGGCGGAGCTCCCAACTCGGGGCCTCTACGGCAGCGGTGTTTTCTTTATGCCGACGGAGCCGGCCGAACGGGCAGAATGCCGCGCGATCGTGGATCGGGTGATCAATCAGCAGGGGCAGAAGCTTGTCGGCTGGCGGGAACTGCCCGTCGACCCTGATGGTGCCGACGTCGGCCCGACTGCCCGCCGCTCGATGCCCCACTTCGATCAGGCGATCATCGCAGCAGCTGATGGCCTCGATCAGGAGGCGTTTGAGCGGCAGCTGTTTATCATTCGCAAGTGGTCGAGCCACCAGATTCGGGTCGAGAGTGACCTGCGGCAGAAGCTGATGTTCTACATCTGCTCACTGTCAACAAAAGTGATGATCTGGAAGGGCATGCTGCGATCAATGCAGGTCATTCCGCTCTACAAGGATCTGCAGGATCCTGACTACACGACGCACTTGGCGATGGTTCACTCGCGTTTCTCGACCAACACCTTCCCCAGCTGGGACCGAGCCCAGCCCTGCCGATTCATGGCCCACAACGGGGAGATCAACACCCTGCGGGGCAACGCCAACTGGATGTTCGCCCGCCAGGGTGTGATGGAAAGTGACCTCTGGGGGGAGGATATTCGCAAGCTCTTTCCGGTGATCGAACCCGACTGCTCGGACTCTGGCAACTTCGACAACGCCCTCGAGATGCTCTATCACTCAGGCCGCACCCTGCAGGAGGCGGTCATGATGATGATTCCTGAGGCCTGGCAAAATCATCACAGCATGCCGGAGGGCAAGCGGTCCTTCTACGAATACCACTCAGCCCTCCAGGAGCCGTGGGATGGCCCCGCCTCGGTCTCCTTCACTGACGGTCACTACATCGGTGCGGTGCTTGACCGCAACGGCCTGCGACCGAGCCGCTATTACGTCACCCACGACGATCGCGTGATCATGGCCAGCGAGGTCGGGGTGGTCGACGTACCGCCAGACTTGGTCAAGGCGAAGGGCAGGCTCCAGCCGGGCAAGATGTTTCTGGTCGACTTTGAACAGGGCCGGATCATCGCCGATGACGAACTAAAAAACTCAGTGGCTGCCAAACGGCCCTACAAGACCTGGCTGAAGAGCCAGGCGATTCATCTCGACGAACTGCCGCGGCACCAACCACCTGAGCATTACGCAAGCGACGACCTGCTGAAGCGGATGCAGGCATTCGGCTACACCACCGAGACGCTACAGTTCATGCTGATGCCGATGCTCCGCGAGAAGCGGGATCCGATCGGCTCAATGGGCAACGACGCGGCCCTCGCCTGTCTGTCAGACAAGCCGCGGCTGGTCTACGACTATTTCAAACAGCTTTTCGCCCAGGTCACCAACCCGCCGGTCGATTCGATCCGCGAGGAGGTGATCATGTCGCTGGAGTGCTTCATTGGCCCGGAGGGTAATCTGCTTGAGGCGACGGAAGAGCAGTGTCACCGGCTCTGTGTTCCCCATCCCATCCTCACCAACGAGGAGCTTGCCGCGATCAAGTCACTCGACTACCGCGGTTGGCGGACCAAGACGATTGACATCACATACCCGCGGACAGCGGGTGACGCCGGCCTGCGGCCAGCGATCGACCGGATCTGCGCTGAGGCAACGCAGGCGATTCATGATGGCTATTCGCTGGTTGTCCTCTCTGACCGGGCGGTTGGCCCCGACCGGATCCCAGTCAGTTCACTGCTGGCCACCGGCGCAGTCCACCATGCCCTTGTCCGGCAGGAACTACGGACCCGCATCGGCATCGTGCTCGAATCGGGTGAGGCCCGCGAGGTGCACAACTTCTGCCTGCTCACCGGCTACGGCGCTGATGCCATCAACCCCTACCTGGCCTTCGAGGCGCTGCGGCAGGCTCGGCTCGACGGAATGCTCGAAGACGAGTTCAGCGATGAGAAGATCGTGCCGGCCTTCCGGAAGGCGGTGGCCAAGGGCATGCTCAAGGTGATGGGCAAAATGGGTATCTCGACCCTGGCGTCGTACAAGGGGGCCCAGATTTTTGAGGCAGTCGGGCTGAACAAGGACGTTATCGGCACCTGCTTCGTCGGTACTGCCAGCCGCATCTCTGGCGTCAGCTTTGACGTCCTGGCCGAAGAGGGAGTCCGGCGGCACGAAATTGGTTTCCCAACCAGAGGTGGCCAGGCTCTACCGATTCTCCCCAACGACGGCCAGTTCCACTGGCGAAAAGAGGGGGAAGCACATGCCTGGAATCCATTTACGATCGCCCAAGTTCAGGTTGCTGCCCGGACGGGTTCGCGGGAGGCCTACAAGCAGTTCGCCCAGACGGTCAACGAGGACGCCCACCGCAAATGCTTCTTGCGGGGGCTGCTGACCTTCAAGCAGGGCCGCACGCCGGTGCCACTCGAAGAGGTGGAGCCGGCCCGGTCGATTGTCAAACGGTTCTGCACCGGTGCGATGAGCTACGGCTCAATCTCGGCAGAGGCCCACGAAACCCTCGCGGTGGCGATGAACGTACTCGGTGGCAAAAGCAACACCGGTGAGGGCGGTGAAGATCCCGAGCGGTTCAAGTGGTACGACCGGCCGGAAGACGAGCACGCGTTCATGATGAAGACGCTTGAACATCTCGATCCAGAGAAAGCGCAGGCCCAGCCAAATCAGTATTCCAAGCGTTCGTACATCAAGCAGGTCGCCTCGGGACGGTTTGGTGTGACCAGTTGGTATCTCACCAATGCCAACGAACTGCAAATAAAAATCGCCCAGGGAGCCAAACCCGGAGAAGGCGGTGAACTGCCCGGCCACAAGGTCGACAAAATCATCGCAGCCACCCGGCACTCAACCCCCGGTGTCGGCCTGATCAGCCCACCGCCGCACCATGACAGTGAGCGTCAAACTGGTCTCAGAGGTGGGCGTTGGCACAATCGCCTCGGGGGTGGCCAAGGGCCATGCCGACAAGATTCTGATTTCGGGAACCGACGGCGGCACGGGGGCCTCCCCGCTGACGAGCATCAAGTTCGCCGGCCTTCCCTGGGAACTTGGCATCGCCGAGACCCACCAGACGCTTGTCATGAATGACCTTCGGAGCCGGGTTCGGCTGGAGACCGATGGCCAACTCAAAACTGGTCGTGACGTTGTCATCGCGGCTCTCCTGGGAGCCGAGGAGTATGGGTTTGCCACGGCACCGCTGATCACGATGGGTTGCATCATGATGCGGAAGTGTCACCTCAACACCTGCCCAGTTGGCATCGCCACACAGGATCCGGAACTCCGCAAGAAGTTCAGCGGCAAGCCCGAGCATGTCGTCAACTACCTTTTCCTTGTAGCCGAAGAAACCCGGGAGATTATGGCCAGCCTCGGCTTCCGCTCGATCAATGAAATGGTCGGCCATGTCGAGGTGCTCGAGATCGACGAGGCGGTGCGGCACTGGAAGGCAAAGGGACTCGACCTGACGCCGATCCTGACGCCTGCTGTCGGCCCCCATCCCGACACCGAGACCCACTGCACGATTGCCCAGAACCACGGCCTCGAGGAGGTGCTCGACAACAAGCTGATTGAAAAATCACTGGCGGCCATTCACGATCGGATGCCGGTCCGTTTCAGCATCCCGATCGAGAACATCGACCGGGCATTCGGCACGATG
>RFVE01000460.1 GCA_009922585.1 Planctomycetia bacterium | reverse complement strand
TAGTAGAGAAAGTGCTTGACGAAGTTGTTGAGGGCGGCGTAATTGGCCTCGTCGGTGTGATAGTAGGTCACATCCCGCAGGTGGGTGAGCACCGCCAGAAACTGGGCGGCCATCATCTCGAACTCGCCGGCCCGGTAGTGGCCAATCAGCGTGTTGGCATCAAAGTTCAGCAGCGGGCTGCTCGGCACCGACAAATTGGCCGTGCCCCCAGGGCCACCAGCCGCCTGTGGGGGGGCAATCACAACACCCGCACCAACACTCTGCTCGCCTGCCATCAGGTCCCTCTCGGCTCCCTCTCATCATAAAATTCAACCCAATCAACCTATTGGAATCTACCAAAATTTTTTCAACCACTCACAAGAATGCAGTGAAAAACCCGCTGACTTTCTGCCAGACCGTCCAGCCGGCAATCACAAGGAAGCCGGCCACTGATACCCACAACAGCAGATCCCAGCGCCAGCCGGGGGCTAGCCGGACATCGAGATCGCGGTAGCGGAAATAGAGAACCGCCACTGCCAGAGCCCCAAGCATCGCCGCTTGGGCCACGCCACTGGCCAGCACCATCGCCACTGGCGCCTGAAACAAAAAGGCCATCGTGAGAGCCGCTGCCACCCAGGCCACACAGGTGACCCGCACGGCCGTCCGCCGCGAGGCATCATCTCCAGGCAAAAGCCCTGCCAGCACCAGGCCGTCGGCCACCATCCGTGAGTTGCCTGCCGCCGCCACAAAGAAAGTGGAGTAGAGCACCGCAAAGGCTCCCAGCAAAAAGACCTGCCGCACCCAGTCGCCGAAGATCGGCACGTACATCTGGCTGAGGGTGCGGACCATCTCGTCGCCAGAGGGCGTCAGCCCTAGCCGGCCGAGCGTGGCTGCCCCGAGGATGTAGAAGAAGACCGTCACCAGGGTATAGACGATCATCGAGCCCCAGGCGTCAAGCTGCATCACCCGCAGCCAGCCCCGAGCATTGGCCGCCCAGGCGGGTGCGTCACTGCGTGGACCGATCGCCTTGCCATATCCCTTCTCGAGGCACCAGTAGGGATAGACCATCAGCTCCGCCGCCCCGACGCCGATGATGCCGAGGGCGGCGAGCGCCGTGCCGAGACCGGCGGCATTGCCGCCCAGCGACGGGATAAGGCCACGGGCCCACTCCTCCCCGGAGACTGCCCAGTTGGGATCAAACTGCAGCATGACCACGGCCAGGAAAGTGAACAGCGTGAAGCCGACCACGAGCACCAGCGAGAGCCGCTCGATCAGCCCGTAGCGGCCGCTGGCCAGCACGACGGCCGTGACCGCTGCCATCAGCAGCGTATAGATAGATGTGTCGTTGGCGGCAGGTAGGGCCTTCGCTTCTGCCCGCAAGGCGGCCAGCGCGGCATCTTTTTCGGCCGAGTCGGCCGCCTGCTCGCGGCGGGCAATTGCAGCGGAAACCTCGGCGGCAGCGAGACGGTCGAAGAGTTCACCTGAGGCTCG
>RFVE01000459.1 GCA_009922585.1 Planctomycetia bacterium | reverse complement strand
ACCAACAGACCAGCGAACCGCAGCGGTTTCCGGCTGTCGGGATCAACGCGGCCGGCAGGTTCCTCGTTGCCTGGCAATCGCTCAATCAGGATCGCAGCAGCTGGGCGGTCGTGCAGCGGTATTACGCCGCCGATGGCACACCGGCCGCTGACGAGGCGGTCGTGAACACCAGCACGATGGGCCCGCAGATTCTGCCGGTGATCGCGCAGCGTCCAGCCGGCGATGCCACCATCCTCTGGACCGGTGGGGGCACTGTCAGCATCAGCGGTGAAGGCGAACGGCAGGACAGCCTCTTTGCCAGTGACGACTTTGCCCGGACTGATGGCAGCGACCTGGGCAGTGGCTGGGTGGAAGCCTACGGTGGTTTTGAAATCGCTACCGAAGCGGCCGTCACCCCAGCCGACAAGGCATTGGCCACACTGGTTGACGATGCCCCAGCCGACGTTTCAGTAAGCGGGGCGATTGCGGTGGCTGACACCATCGGTGCCTTCGCCGGGCTGACCGCCCGGGTGCGGGACGGCATTGAATCACCGCTGGGTGACACGATGTACTGGGGTGGCCTGCGGCGAAAGGCCAACGGCTACGTGGCCCTGATTCGCCGTAGCATCGATGGCTTCTGGGAAACCTTGTCCCAGCAACCAGTCGGCGGTGGCAGCGGCCTGGTTCGGTTTGACGTCATCGGTGATTCACTTGCGCTGTTCCTCGACGATATCCCGGTGGGCGCAGTGCAGGACAGTGCCATCACGGCAGCGGGCCGGGTTGGCATCAGGTCGACCTCGCAGACAGCCGTTGATGACATCGCGGCGGCAGCGGTCAGCTTTGCCGGCGCCAGGAACGTGCGACTCGAGGGGGCCTGGTCGCGGCCCTACCGCTTCATCCGCGATGATTTCGATCGGCCAGACAACGCCAGCCTGGGGGCTGAATGGACCGAGCGGTACGGCCAATTCCGACTGACCGATGCCGCTGCCGTCGCGGCCACCAACAAGGCCTTCGTCACCTTCGCAGAGGCGGCGTCGGCCGACGTTTC
This sequence comes from Planctomycetia bacterium, assembly GCA_009922585.1. GTDB lineage: Bacteria > Planctomycetota > Planctomycetia > Pirellulales > UBA1268 > UBA1268. The sequence continues at coordinate 443 of RFVE01000459.1, read as the reverse complement.
ACTGACCGGAAAACTCTCCGTCGAAAATGCGGTGGGGGCCTTCGCGGGATTTGCCGCCCGGGCCAGTAACGGAATTTCCGCGCCGCAGCAGGACACGATGTATTGGGGCGGGCTGCGGCGAAAAAACGGTGGCTATGTCGCCCTCATCCGCCGCAGCACCAATGGGTTCTGGGAGACCCTCTCCCAGCAGCCCGTGGCCGCGGGCAGCGGGCTGGTCCGGTTTGATGTCGTGGGCGATTCGTTGAAGCTGTTTGTGGATGGCGAGCTCGTCGGATTTGCCAGGGACCGAATGATTCCTGCTGCTGGCGCCGTGGGCGTTCGCAGCACATCCGGGACCGCCATTGATTACTTCACTGCCACCGATGTTCTGCTGCCAATGGCAACCTTCCCGTTCCAGGACCGCTTCTCAGCTGCCGATGGCGGCCAGCTTGACCGGTTCTGGG
>RFVE01000458.1 GCA_009922585.1 Planctomycetia bacterium | reverse complement strand
CGGTTGAGTAACAGGGCGGGCAGCACCCAGGCGGATTCCGCCGGCACGACGGCAAGCAGCAGCATCTCGAGGGCCATCATCACGGCCGCCGCTACCAGCAACGCTTTGCGGCCGACAAGATCAGCCAAGGCACCAGAGGGGACCTCCAGCAGCACGATGACCACCGCCCAGGCGGCATTGAGCAGGCCGAACTGCTCGAGTGTGATGCCATACCGGAGGAACATCACCATGAAGACGGGGTAGTAGAACCGAATGTTGAAGAGGATCCGGAAGGCCATGAACAGCCGCACGTTGCGATTGGCGACGGCGGTGGTCGAGGCGTCGGGAGTCATGCTGCGGTCTGGCCTGAGAAAAAAACTGCCGCCCCGGTGTCGGGGCGGCAGTCGTGAGAATGAATGCCGTCGTCAGGGGACCGTGGCCGTATCAGCCGCGGCGGGGGCCCGGACGACCAGGCGGATTGTTCAGCAGGAAAACCCGCCCGAACATTCACCTGTACAGTCACCTTGCGTCACTGGATCACCTCCTTTACTACGAGTCTCCCGAGCCGTCATGGACACTGCACTGTCCACCGCCGGGCCCTAACCCATTCCCAGCCGGGGGCTGGGAATCCTCGTGTGCTGGCAGCGCTGCCGCCAACAACTGCATAGTAGCAATCTCCCCGCGTTTCGGCAGCGGCAAAAACAGGGAGGTTTGGCACTTCACCGGCGGGAAAGCCGAAGGAGCAACTCTCGGCCGGCCCGTTCTGGGTAGCAGTCGGCGGGTGGTTCAGCCGCTTCCACTGAAAACCGGCCTGCACCTGTGAACCGCTGGCGAAGTTCATCGAGGGTGCAGCCATGGGGTGGGCCGCCGCCGGGCTGGTGGTCGCCTCGATAGGGATCGAGATAGAAAATGCCGAGCAATTGCCCGCCTGGCTTGAGGGCCGTGGCCACTGCCGCCACGTACTCATCTCGGCGATTAGGATCAATCGCACAAAAGCAGGTGTGCTCCCAGACCCAGTCGCATGTTCCCCGGAGCGTTTCTGGTAATGCGAAGAGGTCTCCCACGCAGTACTGCTCTGCAGCTCTTTGCGGATGCCGCTGGCAGGCAGTAATTGCAGCCGGTGAAAGGTCGAGACCGATTGGCTTTGATGTGGGCTCGGCGGCAGCAATCGCCCGGACATCATGCCCGGTGCCGCAGCCGGGAACCAAGACGGTGCCTGTCATGCTGCCTGGGTGGCCACGCAGCCAAGTCGCCAGAGGGGGAGCAGCCTCGCCCTTGTCCCAGGGGGTCTCGCCGATCCGATATTGCTCATCCCAGTTGGGTTGTGCGGAAAAGCCCATGGTGCCGCTGGAGATGAATCGAGGAAACCCGTGACGGTGTTGAGACGACGGTTACGAGCCAGCCTGAACGAGTTGCCGGCATGTCTGCCGCGTGATCCATTTCCGGTAGCTAAACATGAAAAAGAGATTGGGCCAAGAGAACAGCAGCCGGGTCACCA
>RFVE01000457.1 GCA_009922585.1 Planctomycetia bacterium | reverse complement strand
GCCGGGCTCAAAGCCCTCGCTGGCAATCCAGCGGTGATAGTGCTTATTCGAATCGACCCGCTCAGCCACCTCCCGAAACAGAAAACTGGGGCGGGCCAGCCCACCACGGGAGGCCAGCCGCAGCGACCAGTTCTGGTTTTCCTTGGCGAAGCCGGATCGGCCGGTGCGGCCCTTTCCGATGATGTAGACCTGCTGGCCATCGGCCACACCAAACGGATTGACCCAGGCCTCAAGCGTGATTGAGTCACCGGCGGTGAACTGAAACTCATCAAACCGAGCGGTCTTCGCCGACACCCGCAGGAAGCCACGGCCACTGCCGAAGAGGGCGGCCGCGTTGTCGCTGGCGAAGGCAGGATGCCGCGGTGGCCGGGGGCCAGGCTCGGCAAACACCACAGTGCCGTCACGATCCGCCGGTAGCCTTTCGGCACTAGCAAGCAGGTCCGCAATCGGTAGTTGGTCAGCCTGGCCGCTATCGTTAGGGAGCGAGCGGTTGCCATCGTGGGCAAACCGTTCGGCTACCGCCTGCTTGCTGCCGTCAGGTTCCGCAAACCGCCAGACTGCCAGTGGCCTGTCGGCAAGTACTTCGGCGTCTGCAGTCTCGGCTGGGTTCAGGCCAGCGGGGGGTGAGGCCGTCACCTGCGATTGGCGCACCAGACCGGCCAATAACAGAAGACACCAACCGATCGCCCGCCCACTACTACGAAAACGATTGGCATTGCCCAACACGTTTCCATCTCTGCATACCGCCATGCAGCTTCTCCTCGACCAGCAGCGACAGGTTACTCTTCCGATGAAACAACCCTAGCAGCGGCAGCTAACCGAGGCTATCGGCAGTTGTGACAACCCCGCAGTCCTCCCGCATCCGCGGGCAAAGACTCCACCTTCAGACGAAGCAGATCACGGAAGACTGAAATCTCTGGTCGAGTCAGCCTTTGGAAAATTGATCTTCCGACTGATTGGGTTGAAGAGCACCCCGCCTTCAGTCGCCTCAGCAACCGAAACACCGTCGAAGCCGACGATTTCCACCACGTAAGGACCACCGACGAGCCCCTTACCCGATTCCGTGGTATAGGCACCATCGCGGATCGTGGCGACGCTCCCTGGCCCCTCGTTGCCAGCTTCCGCATCAGGTCGAAAGATGATCTCACCAACCGGAACCGGCATGTCCCGGAACGTGACCTGTCCGCTCACAACGTAGCGGGGTGGGCCGCTGGCTCTGCCACAGCCATTCAGCAGCCCCAGCAGGCAGGCCATTGCTATCACAGCCGGCCCGAGGCGTCTGCTCCGAGTGATGACCATCGCCTCCTGCATGAACATCACCACTCCTTCCCAACAGGAAGACCGTCGCCACGGTTGGCCAGCTGCTGGTAGGGTGTCAGGCTGATTGTCTCACTGATGAACGTCACTGAACCATCGGCGAAGGCGAAGGAACAGCCGCCTGGATGAAAGCTGCCAAACAGGCGAGTCATGATATTGAGGGTATCCCGGTCACCACCACT
>RFVE01000456.1 GCA_009922585.1 Planctomycetia bacterium | reverse complement strand
CGACAGAACATCACGGTTGCAGCGGTTCCTGCTATAATCTCGACCCGTCGCGGCGGCGTCCAGCCGTTCCGGCCTGACCGGCGGAGCCAACGGGCTGCCGACGATCAGAATGCTTCAATCAGGTAGTGCCCTCCGAGGAGAACATGATGGGAAACGCGATGGAGTTCACCGATAAAAACTTCCAGCAGGAAGTGCTCGACTCACCCGTGCCGGTGCTGGTCGATTTCTGGGCTCCCTGGTGCGGTCCCTGCCGGATGATCGGGCCGGTCATTGAGGAACTGGCCGCCGAAAACGCCGAAACCTTTCGCGTCGGCAAGGTCAACGTCGATGAAAACGGCAGCCTGGCGATGAATTACAACGTTTCGAGCATCCCGGCGATCATGATCTTCAAGGGCGGCCAACTCGTGCAGCAGTTCATGGGCGTCCAGCCGAAGGAACGGCTCCAGCAGGCGCTCGATGAGGCGAAGTCGGCGTAGCTGACGCTGGAGGTCGGGACGGCCGGGACCGGGTATCGATCGTGCCCCGACTGCGATGTGGCCCGAGCGTCCCGACCTTTTCCAGCAGCCCCTCATCGACGAACCCGGCCAGATCGGCGTGAAATCCTGGCTGCCGCAACTTCTCGACAGCCTTCGCCTCAATCTGGCGGACCCGTTCCCGGGTGACGCTGAAGATGCTGCCGACCTCTTCAAGCGTGTAGCAGTAGCCGTCGGCCAGACCGAAACGCAGCTTGAGGATCTCCCGCTCGCGGGTCGAAAGGGCCTCCAGCACCTTGCCGATCGAAGCCTTCAGCGCCGTCTGGTTGATGCCCCGCAGCGGGTCATCGACTCGCACATCGCGGACGAATTCACCGGGGGCATTCTCTTCGCTGTCGCCCAGGGGCTGGTCGAGCGAGACCATCCGATGGGCCATCCGCTCAATGCAGCAGACCTCCTCCAGCGGCATGCCGGAACGTGACGCCAGTTCTTCGACCGTCGGTTCGCGGCCATGCTCTTGCAGAAAGTCACGGGTCAGGTTCCGCAGTTTGCCCATGGCGTCGACCATGTGCACCGGCATCCGGATGGTGCGGCCCTGATCGGCAATCGCCCGGGTGATCGCCTGCCTGATCCACCAGGTGGCGTAGGTCGAAAACTTGAAACCGCGGGCATGTTCAAACTTATCGACCGCCCGCATCAGGCCAGCGTTGCCTTCCTGAATGAGATCGAGAAAGGTCAGGCCGCGGTTGCGGTACCGCTTGGCGATTGAGATCACCAGCCGCAGATTGCCAGCGGCCAGTTCCCGCTTGGCGGCATCGTACTGCCGTTCGTACGTCGCCAGCCGCTCGAGCCGTCTGGCCAATGTTCGCCGGCTCTCACCCAGGCCGATGAGCAGCCGCCGCTGTTCCGTCCGGTCAACCTCAGTGAGCCGGCTGGCCAGCCCCCGCAGCTGCTTCAGCAGAGGATCGAGCCGTTGGATCCGCAGCCGCATCTCTTCGACCAGCCGCACCGCCTTGCTCCGCTGCC
>RFVE01000455.1 GCA_009922585.1 Planctomycetia bacterium | reverse complement strand
CGCCCGGCGTACTAAATCACCCGACCATGAGGATGCCATGCACCTGTTCAGCCGCCCCCATTCACTCCCTGTTTTGCTTGCGGCAGTGGCCGTCATGGTGACTATTCCTGGGGCGGCCATCGCCCAGAGCCCATCGGCGGTCGATACCGAACTGGAACGAGTCCGTGGTCACTGGCGGGTGGTCGAACTACTCGAGAACGGCCAGGAGATTCCCGAAGACCAGATGCAGTATTGGCTGCCCGGCGGAGGCAATCTCGAGATCGTTGACTACACAATTCTGTTTGAGTCGCCACTGAGTGGGTCCAAGACCACCCGCGAGTTCCGAATTGACCCGACGAGTTACCCCAAGCGGATTACGATCAAGAACAAGGACACCGAAACTGGCAAGGGCATCTACAAGTTCGACGGTGGCAAGCTGGTTGTTTGCATTTCTCGCGATATTGCGACTGTGCCAAATGAATTCGCAGCTCCAAAGGACTCAGCATGTGCGCTCATCGTCCTCCAGAAGAATGACCCCAACAACTCGGCGACACCCAAGGGAGCCCCCCGTCCTGTTCATGCCAACCCGCCTGACATGAGCCAGTGGAAAAGTGCCGAGCCCACACCAGCACCAGCTGCTGCCGTTGTACCTGCTGGCGGTGTCACCAGTAAGGTGCTAACCGACAACGAGGTTCGGGAGATGGCGGTCGGCACTTGGCGGATGACCGACAACGAAGGCTCTGTCGACATCTCGTATAACGTCGATGGAACGTTCCAGACCTACCGCTACTACCGCATGATGCAGAACTTCCAAGAGGTCTTTGTGCCCACACCCATCTCCAGTGGCACCTGGCAGATTTCCAACGGCCGGCTGATCACGCATGTGACCGCATCGTCCCGCCCGGGGATGGCTGGTCAGACAATGATGCCAGCTGTTCGGTCCATCTCGCAGTCTGACCTGATTCTGGTCGACAACTTTGGCCGGGTCACCCGGGCGGTTCGCGTCCGGTAGCCATTACCTGCCCATCGAGAAAACAGGTGGAATGGGCGGCCCTGATGGGATTGCTCCCGCAGGGCCGCCCTTCTGTTCCCGATCCAGACCGCCCATACCTCCCGCTTTCGGAACCGTTTTTGAAAGCCTCCCCGGGAGAACCTGCGCAACCAGCGTCGTTTGTGCCGATATTGCCTGATGTATCGGTTGCGTCGATTTGGTGAGTTCACGGCCCTCGGCCGCGAATGCCTGTGTTCTGTGGAGGCCCTGTCGTGGAACGACCGGGGAACAGCAAGCGTCTGGTTGGCTACCTGCTGAGGGTGGTCGGTGGCCTTGGTCTGTTCGTTGGTCATGGTGGCATGGTGCTTGGGCTGCAGCCAGAAGATGGCCTGCCGGCTCGAGTTGTCGATGGTGAGCGTTTTGAGTCACTGCAGTTTGCAGCAGAAGAAATTCCTGCTCCTGTTGAGGCTGAAACAGATACAGAAACGATTCTGGCTCCAGACCAGCCGGGCAATATCGACCTTGGTGCA
>RFVE01000454.1 GCA_009922585.1 Planctomycetia bacterium | reverse complement strand
TCGGTTGAACCCACGAAAAGGGCGGTGTGAATGGCTGGCAACAACCTCGGCCGACAGCCGTGCCCGCTGGCTGCTGGTGTCGGCCTCAACGATCCGAAACTCGAAGGCCTCGCAGGCATCCTTCAGCAGCCAGCCGCGAACCTTCTCGGCTGGCCGCGTCGCCGGTGGCTCCGTCAGGCTGCCGGTGACCACCCGAGCTAGCAGCAGCACGTCATCCGTGAGGTGAAAGACCCCCTCGGGTGTCGCGGCCAGCAGCTCAGCCGTGCGGCTGCCGGCGAATGGCTTGAGCACCAGCCGATCGAGCCGGCTGGCCTCTGCGACTTCTGGGCCCATCGCCGCCAGGTGCAGGCTGCCGTCTGCGTGGCAACTAGTGATCAGGCCTTCGAGTATCACGGTAGCAGCGGCGGGGAGCGAGGCTGGAATTGGTGGTGAACCGACGCCAGTGGATCTGTCCGACCGACGCCTCTGCGGAGCATACACTGAAGGCATGACTGCTGCCTCGTACTCTGGCCAACGCATCCATTTCGTCACCGGTAGGCTGGCAGAACCGGCGTTGCGGGCGTTGCTAGAGCGGCTGGCGCCGCAGGTCGGCTTCACAGCGACCGTGCAGACGCTGAACATCACCGTCGCAGCCCTGCTGACCACCGACTGGATTGCCCGTCGGCTGGAGGTGCCGCCGGGAACTGACCTGGTGCTCATTCCGGGCCTCTGCCGCGGCAACCTGACCGCAGTCGAGCAGGTCGCCGGTGTGCCGGTCAAACGGGGGCCCGATGACTGCCGGCGGCTTGACGAGTGGTTTGGACAGCAGCGGCAGGATCTCGCCGACTATGGACGGTACAACATCGAGATCATTGCCGAGATCAACCATGCCAACCGGATGCGGCCGGCCGATCTGTTGGCTGAGGCGACCCGGTTGCGGGCCGCCGGGGCTGACATGATCGACATCGGCTGTACACCAGGTGAGCCCTGGGCAGGGGTTGGCGATGCCGTGGGCAGGCTGGTGACGGACGGCTTCCGCGTTTCGATCGACAGCTTTGACGCGGTGGAGGTGCTGGCGGCCACCCGGGCCGGGGCCAGCCTGGTGCTGTCGGTCAACTCAAGCAATGCCGCCGCCGCCGCCGACTTTGGCTGCGAGGTGGTGGTGGTCCCCGATGTGCCCGATACGCTCGCGGGCTTTGACGAAACGGTTGAACGGCTCGCCTCGGTCGGGGTGCCCATGCGGCTCGACCCGGTGCTTGAGCCGATCGGTTTTGGGTTGGCTGCTAGCCTTGGCCGCTACCTCGATGTTCGGCGGCGGTACCCCGACGCCGCCATGATGATGGGAATTGGTAACCTGACCGAACTGACCGACGTCGATTCAGCCGGTATCAACACCCTGCTGCTCGGTTTCTGCGAAGAGACCGGCATCCGTTCGGTACTGACCACCGAGGTGATTCACTGGGCCCGCAGCAGTGTGCGGGAGTGCGACCTGGCCCGGCGGCTGGTGCATCACGCCGTGACC
>RFVE01000453.1 GCA_009922585.1 Planctomycetia bacterium | reverse complement strand
GCGTCTGCTGGCTTGGCGTTGGGCTGGTTGTGGCGGATACCCCGGAAAAAACCTGGCAGTGGCGGGCCATCGCCACGGCTGAACTGAAGGTTACCCACAGCGTGCTCCTGCAGGACTCAATCGGTGGAGATCTGCGGCGGCGACAGCTCATTGGGCCCACCGGGCTGCTGATGTCGACAACGTCCGACTCCTGCCTTTGTGAGTATGCCTTCGAGCCCCAGCCCGCCGAGCAGCCAGCTGGCCGAATCCAGCTGCAATTTTCAGGTGCAACTGATCTCGTCATCGTCGTGGTCGCCCCCCCCGAAGCCGCCCTGCTACCGGCCCAACTGCTCCGGGACGGCCCGCCGTCGGGCGAGCCCGGCCAGCTTGTCTACGAACGACGGAAAGTGCTTGCTGTTGAGCAGGGGCAGTCCGAAGATCTAGCGGCCGTCTTCCTGCCAATTGAATACCGGCATCACTTCGAACGCCTCCGGCCGCCCGAAAACGCAGCTGGTTTCGCTGTCCGTGAGGCGGCTGAGACAACTGCGGCAGACTTGTTCGGCATTGTTGATGATCTCGGTACGAACAAGGTCACCCTCGATAACGCCCAGCGGGAAATCATCCTAGTGGAGCAATTCAAGGTGATCCGGCCGCGGAAAGCCGACTGATGGTGGATACAAAAAAAGCCGCCGGCACATACGGCCGGCGGCTTTCCACGGAACAGGCTTTTGTTGAAAGGTGGGACAGTTAACCCACCGCCAACTCAGTCTTTCGGAAGAATCACAGTGTCGATCACATGGATCACACCATTGCTCGAGTTGATGTCAGCCTTGACGACTTTGGCTCCATCGACGGTGACAGTGCCACCCGTGACGGCAATTGCGACATCTGAGCCCTCGACCGTCTTTGCCTTGTTGAGTTTGACAACCTGCTTTGACGTCACCTTTCCAGGCACAACGTGGTAGGTCAGGATCTTGACCAGCTTGGCCTTGTTCTCAGGCTTCAGAAGGCTTTCGACGGTGCCTTTCGGAAGCTTTTCAAAAGCGGCGTTGGTCGGGGCAAAGACAGTAAAGGGACCGCTGCCGGAGAGCGTCCCGGCAAGCCCGGCAGCCTTGACGGCGGCTACAAGAGTACTGAAGTCAGCATTGTTAGCAGCATTTTCAACAACGGTCTTATCGCAGGTGCCACAGCCAGCGACGGCAGGCCGGGCGACGGTCAGGCAGCAGGCGATCGCTGCAGCGCATCCAAGAACACGGAGGAACATAGAGGGTCCTTTCGGGACAAGGCCGAGGAATCGGCCGGGGGGAAATTTCCGAGAACTCGAGTAGTGTATGCCTGCGAGTAGCCCGTGGCGAGTAGGAATTTGGCAAAAACCACAAGGGCACAGGGAAATTTTCTGAGGACCGCGCAGCGTTTGTCAGCAAAACGCTGGCGTACCGGGAGGGAGTTGCCCAGAAGCACATCGATCCTGGAGGAAACTGTCGAGTACAATCCGCGGCGGACCCAGCATGCCTTCATCACC
>RFVE01000452.1 GCA_009922585.1 Planctomycetia bacterium | reverse complement strand
AGAACGGTCGAGTGATTCCGATCATCGACCCCGGTGATGAAATGAAGAATGCGGTGAAAAATCGGATCGAGTACATCATCGCTTCAAGACGGCTGCCGAAAACGCCCGACAATTGGCTGCCAAATGCGGAGGCAGCGAAGGTGGTGGTCGATGAATTCAACAAAAACCCGCCGCGGCTGAAGAATTTCTCAGCTGAATTGACACTCGTAGGCAAAGCCCCGCAGCAAACCCTTCAGATCGTCCTGACCCCGACTGAAGAGGCTGGTGAACCACCGGATCAGGCGATCCGCGGTTGGTTTCGCCGGACCATATTCGGAACCCAGCGAAAGTATTATCTGAATTATCGGGTGGCGACAGATTCGTTCGAGGAGTATCTCGCGATTCGGAAAGTGACCGACAACGAGCAGTTCTTTGCTGGCTGGAAGCCAGAAACAAACTTTGTGCTGTCGCAGAGCTCGGGCTTTCGAGCTGGCGTCAAGCCACCGCCGGCACCGCCACGACCACCGGCACCGCGGAAACCCGGAACTGTCACAAATGTGCTTGATTGAGTGATAGGTGACCGCTGGCTCCGGGGCAGAAGATCACCGGCCCGGCGACGAAACGGGGCCTGGCGAAACTGCTGGGCTGTTCCGGCCGCTCTGCTCCTGGGAGTGGCCGTGCCGGGGTGCTGGACGGATGCTCGCAATGCCACCAGCCGCGTCGCCGGTTTGTCCATGGCGCCCGCTCTGCTTGATGGCGACCAGATTCGCTGGGAGCCAAGCGGCAGCAACCTGCTGCCTGCACGACTCAGCCGGGTGGTCTGTCAGCCACCTCACGAAGGCGTCGCTGTCAAACGGTTGATCGGCTTCGGCGGTGAGCGGGTCTGCTGTCGCTCGGGTGAGCTCAGTATCGACGGCGCGAGAGTGAAAAAGTCTCCTCACCAGCTTGCTGAGTTGGCCACGGCAGTCTGCGGTGATCCCGCGGATTGGCAGCCTCAGTCACAGTGGTGGCAACAAATCGGCGACTGTTGGAAATCAGCTGGAGCTCCAGCTGACCAACTTGTTTGGCTGCGGTTCGAACCCGACGGCAGGGACAGCCGATTAGCCGGAGGCCGCGGCGTCTTCTATGACGATTCACCCTGGCTTGAGGCAGAGCGACGGCGGCTCGAGGTTGTTCGGGATGTCGGGCTCGCGGCAGTGTTCGAGGTGAAATCCCTGCCCGGCAGCACCAGTGAGGTTGTGCTGCAAGTCGGCCACCAGACAGCTCGAGTCGGGTTGCGTGGCGGGGGACGACTGGCCTGTGTCGCCGGCCTCCTCGATGGCCGGTTTGTGGTGGCGGCCTGGCCGCTGCGGGGTGGTGCCGATGGCGTGCCGCTGCCGGCAGATAAGCTGCTCGGCGCTGGCAGGCAGCTATTTCCTGTGGGACTCCCCGACCGCTGGCAGCAGGCTGTGCCGATTCCCGAAGCTGCTCAGCCGATGCCTATTCAAATTGGGGTCCGAACCCTCACAGAAACGGCTGGGTT
>RFVE01000451.1 GCA_009922585.1 Planctomycetia bacterium | reverse complement strand
GTTCTGACTCTGTAACCTGGGGAATGGGCCTCACCGATCCTGGCCAGCCGTCTGCCTGGGACATCACCGGCATGCCGCTCGGTGAATTTCACAGCAGGCTGAATTTTGTGAAGCGGGCGACGGTCGACCCGCTGCTCGCTCCGGGGAACCCTGACTTCTGGCATGCACACGACTTTTTCGTCAATCCCTCAATCGATGAGAACTCAACACTTACCAGTCTTATGGCGGCGGGTGACTCAGCGGCGGCTCCAGCAAGCAACCGGTCGGTCTATTGGGTGCCCAGCCTGTTTGACCAGACGACTGGTCGCTACGTCGATCCACTCGACAGTTCGATCGCCTACTACTCGGTCCAGAAGCCGCTGGAGCCGTCGAAGATCGTCGCCATGCCGCCAGGGCTGTCGATCATTGCTGGCAACGCCATGCCATCTGCACGACAGCCGACAGAGTATGTCTTCTGGAACTACATCGGCACCACGACCCAATACGACCACATTCCGCAGGGAGACGAATGGCAGGATCTGCCGCTCCAAGCTGTCGTAATGTTTCCTCAGTTTTGGAATGGCGAAAGCCTTACCGGAAGCAACTTCAAAGACCACATGGCCTACGACCGGGGAGGTGATGGTGGCCCGAGTAGCCACCCCTTCCTGCTCCCTGAACTCCAGCTGCAAATCCATTACGGCCGGATTCCCCGCGACGCAAACCTCGCCCTGAGCTCAGACGTAATGACCGCCGATCAGCCTGACTATGCTCCTGGCTGGAGCATGCATGCCGACTTCATTCATACACCCTGGCCCGAGCGGGATGCCGACGGAAATCTCTATGACGGGTTCGAGAGAAGGGTCAATGACTCCCTCCGCTGGCCCACCGTCGCCGGCACCGACGGAAATGCTGCTCGGCCAAACCCGATGGGGCTTGACCAGCCTTTCACCCCGGTCCCGATTGACCTCAACCCGGTACTGCCCGGCAGTGGCGAGCAGCTTCCACCCCCAAGCACCCCGCCAGCCGACCAACCGACTGAACCGCCTGTGAGCACACCGACAATGGGTCCCATGCCCCGGGTGCCCGGCTCACCGGCAACACCGCTGCCGCCTCGTCTGCGACTCCCGCCTGAACCGCCAGCCCCCGTGCCGAATGGTCCTGAACTGCAATTGGCCTGGCCAACACCTGAAGTGGTGATGCTGACCGGCGTTGAAGTCGGCATTTACGGCACCGTTACCGATTCGGACGGGGTCGCGGAGATACGGCTGGCCCTGAAACATGAAAGTGGTAGCTATCTACGGCCAGACGGGAGCTTTGGCGGTCTGGCATGGCATACGGGGCAGATTGTTGCCGCTGACGGCCACTGGCGGCTTGTTATCGCGCCGCCTGTTCCCGGAGCGTACACGCTGACGGTCGTCGCTACCGACACCACCGGCGCCACAAGGAGCACCGAAACCAGCTTTGGCGTTATCGGCGAGCCTCTGATCACGCCGCCAGTTGAGCCTCCGCCAGTTGAGCCTCCGCCAGTTGAGCCTCCGCCAGTTGA
>RFVE01000046.1 GCA_009922585.1 Planctomycetia bacterium | reverse complement strand
AGCAGACCGGTGACAGCGGTCTGATCGTCCGGTCGAACCTGCGGCTTGAGCACCTGCCGGTCGATGAGATTGTTCCGGCTTGGGCTCAGATCTTCATCGGCAACGTGCTGGCAGCCCATCCGACCATCACCCTTGAGGCTGCCGGCCGGATGAAAATTGACCGTTACGGGCATCTGCGGCAGTTTCAGTCCCTTGTCCAAGTTCCAAATACGAAGCAGCAGGTGAAGCTTGAAGGATCGATATCAGACAGCAACAAGGTTGTTGTCTCCCTGAAGGCTGGAGGAATTCATTACGAAACCGATCGGTATCTGCCCGACAACGTCTCGATCGGTGACGAACTATCACCACAGGCAACGATGCCCGGGCTTTACCCTGGCCGCACCTGGACCGTCCCGATCTACAGTCCCCTGCGGCCAGGCCACAAGCCAATGGAAATCCTCCACGCCAAGGTAGAGGGCCAAGAGACCCTTCACTTCGACGACCAATTGGTCACCACCGATATCGTCAACTATCGCAGTGACATGAGCGACCATCATCCTCCCCGCAGCCGCATGTGGGTAGAACCCCGGGGCCGCGTTCTTAAGCACGAGGCCGTGATCCTTGGCTCGAAATTGCAATTTGTCCGATGCCCTGACGAAGTCGCCGAAATGATGAGTACGCGGCTGGAAGGCCACGACGAACTGTTCGTCGACTTTCCTCCACTCAATGCCCCTGATCGGTTGCCCGACCAATCATCCACAGCAATAGCCGACACTGCTAAGCCTTCAGCAACCACCGCGGTGGAATAATCACCCAGTCTGCCGGAGGCCCCTTTTCTCTTGCCTCGTGACGCACCCGGAGCCACTGATGATTGAATTTGGTCATGTCACCCGACGATACGGCGAGAAGACCGCCGTTGACGACCTCAGCCTCGCTATCCCCCGAGGAGAACTCTTCGCGCTCCTCGGCCCCAACGGGGCGGGCAAAACCACAACAATAAAAATGCTCGTTGGTCTGCTTCGTCCCTCGCACGGGCATGTGCGGGTTTGCGGACACGATCTGGTCACCGATTCGCGGGCCGCTCACATGCACCTGGGCTACGTCCCGGACGAGCCTTGTCTGTACGACAAACTGACCGCCCGCGAGTTCCTGCGGTTCATCGCCGACATGTACGGCATTCCCCGACATCTCGCCGCGAAACGAATTGATCGTGAGATTGAATGCTTCGAACTGCAGGAGTTCGCTGACGATCTGGCGGAGAACTATTCGCTTGGCATGAAGCAGCGGCTGGTTTTTGCCGCTGCCTTCATCCATGACCCCGATGTCATCGTGCTAGATGAACCAATGGTTGGACTCGACCCACGCAGCGTCCGAATCGTCAAGGATTTACTGAAGGCCCGTACCGCCGAAGGCATGACGGTCTTTATGTCGACTCACACGCTGGCGATGGCCGAGGAGATGGCCGATCGGATGGGCATCATGGTTCGAGGACGGCTGCGGTTCCTCGGCACGGTGGCAGAACTCCGGGAGCAGATGGCGATCGAGTCGACCAGCCTGGAACACCTCTATCTCGAACTCACCTCCTCCCGCACCACCCTGCGAGAGACCACCTTGGCGGGCGACGAATGATGGCTATCAATAGCGCCTCGACAACTGCCACCCCTCCGCTGTCGATTGAACGGGAAAGCCGGCTGCTGTTGTGGCTGCGAACGACGACCGCCAGCCACCTGATTGGCACAATGCTGACGCAGGCCCGGCTGCGAGTCGCGCTGGTTGTGCTGCTGAGTGTCATCTTCTGGGTGGCTCTGTTTGGGCTCTTTTTTGAGGCTTTCACCTTCATCGACTCGATGCATGCGGAGGTGATCTCACTCCTCTTCAACGTCTTCTTTTCATCGCTGATGGTGATGATGGTCTTCTCGACCGGCATCTTGATGTATGGCGGCCTCTACACGTCAGAGGAGGCCAAACTGCTGCTCACGTGCCCACTGCGGCCCGAGGCGATTCATGCCCACAAGTTTCAAGAGGCTCTCTGGTTCTCGAGCTGGGGCTTCGTTTTGCTCGGCAGTCCCATGCTTGTCTCCTACGGCATCGTGCGCGATGCACCCTGGACCTTCTTTGTCATGCTGTTGCCGTTCATGGTCTCGTTCGTCGTGATCCCAGCAACAGTCGGCAGCATCCTCTGCATGCTGATTGTGGCCGGACTCCCGCGACTGAGAGTCCATGCCATCAGCATCTCGATTGGCATCGTTTCGCTCGGGCTCATCTGGACGGTCTGGACAACGCTCCAATCAACCCAGAGCGAGACGATGACGGTCGCCTGGTTTGAGGAGACACTCTCACGGCTAACCATGACTGAGCAGAAGACCTTGCCCAGCTGGTGGCTGTCGTCTGGCCTACTCGACAGTAGTCTGAGGGGCGAAACACCCGCACAGACTTGGGCCAGTACTGTGGAGTCACTGAAGTTCCTCGGCCTGTTAATCGCCAATGCGCTGCTGCTCAACCTGATCGCTGGTTGGGTTGCCCGCTGGTGCTACCGGGCCGGCTACAGCCATCTGCAGGCTGAAATTCCGCAACGCCGGCAGCGCAAGATCAGCTGGTTCGACAACCTGCTGGCCCACAGTGGACCTCGCTGGGGAAGTCCCCTGCGACTGTTGCTGGTGAAGGATCTGCAGATCTTCCGCCGTGACGCCACCCAGTGGTCGCAGTTCATGATCTTTTTTGGGCTGCTTGGGCTCTACTTTTTCAATCTCAAATCATTTAATTACACCCACGCCTACGCCTCGATTATCGGCTATCTCAACCTGGCCGTGGTCGGGCTCATTCTTTCGACCTTTACCACCCGGTTTGTGTTCCCCTCGATCAGCCTTGAGGGGCGGCGCTTCTGGATCCTCGGTCTGCTGCCAGTCAGCCGCGACCACATCGTCTGGTCGAAGTTCTTGTTTGCCTTCGGTGGCGGCCTGCTGCCGTGCCTCGGGCTGGTCGTGCTGAGCGACTCGATGCTGAGCGTACCCCGTAACACCATGCTAATTCATCTCTTCTGCTGCAGCATGCTCTGTAGCGGACTGTCAGGTATCGCAGTCGGCCTCGGTGCCTGCATGCCTGACCTCCGTGAGTCGTCTCCCGCCAAGATCGCCGCCGGCTTTGGTGGCACGCTGAGCCTCGTGCTCAGTGCGCTCTTCATCATCGCAGTGGTCATGACGACCGCCCTGCCAAGTCACTTGAACCTGCTGCGGCGATCGATGGGGCAGATGCCGAGTGAAAATTTTCTCGGCTTCGTCAGCAGCAGTTTCGGGATCGCCACCAGTCTTGGGATTGTGGTGGTCTTGGGACTGCTGGCGACCTTCGTACCACTTGTGTTTGGCGTGCGGGCGTTCCGCCGGTTGGAGCCCTGACCTGTGGCTGGAAACAGCATCGCCAAAATCCCCCTGGGCGGCATGGTTGACCCAGCTTTCCAGATGCCAGCAGTGGCCCAGCGGGTCGGACGGTCTATCCTTTAACGGTTACGATCGCTCGCAGAGAAAGATTCCACCCGAAGTCAATGCTTCATTCGTCCAGTCACCCTCGTTCTCTTCGCGCAGACCCCGAAGTGCGTGAGGCCGTTTCACGACACCCGCGGATCGGGGCGGTGCAGTACCTCAACACCCGGCCGCTGATCTACGGACTGGGGGGTGACCTGATTTTCGACCTCCCCAGCAGGCTGGCAGATCGTCTTGCCCAGGGTGACCTTGATGTCGGACTGATCCCGTCGATTGAACTTTTCAACGGGATGGTTCGCGCTGGACAAGCCGTTGGTCCGGCTGGTTACCAGATCATTTCCCGGGCCTGCATCGCCTGCCGAGGGCCGGTGATGAGCGTCCGACTATTCTTTCGCACCCGCCCCGAACGGGTCCGCACACTCGCCGTTGACGAAGGCTCACGTACAAGTGTCGCCCTCTGCCGGATCTTGTTGGCTCAGCGGTATGGGCTGGCCCCCAGCCTGGAGACGCTTCCACTGAGTGCAACCATCGACCAGACGTCTGCCGATGCGGTACTGCTGATCGGCGACCGGGCCATCGGCCCGACTGATGGTGGGTTTCAGGCCGTCTGGGATCTGGGCGATGAATGGTTCCGATCGACTGGCCTCCCATTCGTGTTTGCAGTCTGGGCGGCTCGGCCAGGACTTGACGCCGACCGGGTAGGCCAACTGTTAGATGCCGCCCGGGATCGGGGCGGGGCCAATTTGGCGGCCATTGCTGCCGCCGAAGCCGCTAGCCACGGCCTCACGGTGCCGCAATGCCTCGACTACCTCTCAGACAATCTGCATTATGATCTCGGCCCACAGGAAAGGCGGGCCCTCCAGTTGTTCTACCGCGAAGCTCATCAACTCGGTTTTGCTCCAGCTGGCCTCGATCTCAGCGGTGCCTTTGCTGTCCCAACTCCTCTCGCCCCCGGTTCTTCCTGATGGATGCCCAACTCACGCATGTTCTTGATGACGTTGCCGCCGGAGCCCGTCTTGAAACTGCCGATGCAGTGCGGTTGCTTGAGTCGCACGACTTGGCGAGCATCGGTCGGGCAGCCCATGCGGTGACGCAGCGGCTCCATCCCGAGCCCTACCGCACATACAACATCGATCGGAACATCAACTACACCAACATCTGCACAGCGGTCTGCGACTTCTGTGCCTTCTACCGCGGCCCAAAGCACCCTGAAGGCTATGTACTCGACCGCGAAGTACTCCTCAAAAAAATTGAGGAGACGGTTGCGATTGGCGGCGATCAGATTCTGATGCAAGGCGGTCTGCACCCGACGCTGACTCTGGAGTGGTACGAAGATCTGTTACGCGACATCAAGTCGCACTTTCCTGAGATCAACGTTCACGGCTTTTCGCCGCCGGAGATCTATCATCTCACCAAGGTCGCCAAGCGACCCCTCCAGGAGGTACTCGAGCGGCTGGCAGCTGCTGGCCTCGGTTCGCTTCCCGGGGGTGGTGGCGAAATTTTGGTTGATCGCGTACGGCAGGCGATGACCCGCGGCAAGGTGCTGACCGACGACTGGCTCGAGGTGCATCGCCAATGGCATGCCCTGGGCGGCAAGAGCACCGCCACCATGATGTTTGGCCACATCGAAACCCTGGCCGAGCGAGTCGAGCACCTCGACCGATTGCGGGAACTTCAGGACGAGACGGGGGGCTTTACCGCCTTCATCTGCTGGTCGTTCCAGCCCGACAACACCGAGATGGACAACATCCCGCCAGTGGGCTCATTTGAGTATCTCAAAACCCAGGCGGTGGCCCGGCTCTACCTCGACAACTTCCCCAACATCCAGTCCAGTTGGGTGACGCAGGGCCGAGAGATTGGCCAACTAGCCCTGCTGTTTGGGGCCAACGACATGGGCAGCCTGATGCTCGAGGAGAACGTGGTGAGTGCCGCAGGCACAGTCCACCACCTCACCCTCGAGGAGATGCGGTCGGCCATCTCTGAGCTGGGCTGGATTCCGCGGCGGCGGAACGTCTTTTACGAACTATTCGAAGACAACGAGTCACTCGCTGTGTCCACTCCCGTCATGCCATCAGGCACGCAACTGCCGGTGCTGGCGTCATCAACGTGAATGGCCAACGCTCCCCGGCCTCACCCTGCGATGGTCATCGCTCGCTCATTCTGAGAGCCCGCTGGCTGTTGCCCGAAACCGGCCGGGCGATTGAGCATGCCTGGCTGAGGTGCAGTCGTGGCCGGGTAACAGGAATCGGTTCCGGTCGTCCGCCAGCCGCCGAACGCTTGAGGCAGATCGATCTCGGCGAAGCTGTCATCACCCCAGGCCTCATCAACGCCCACACGCACCTTGAATTTTCTGCTCTCAAAGAACCTTTTCCTGCCATTGGCGGACTGGTTTCCTGGATTGAACAGGTAATCGCTTGGCGCCAGCAGCAGCTGGTGAGAGGAACCGGGGGACGACTGTCGGCAATCCGCCGCGGCCTTGAAGAATCGGCTGCAGACGGGGTGGTAGCGGTGGGAGAAATCGCTACCGACTGTGTTCCTGCCGCCATTCTCAGCCAAGGCCCTCGGCTGCGGGTCTTCCGGGAACTGCTGGGCCTGGGACCGATGCAGGCCGGCTATCTTCCCCCCCATATCACCGTCACCCTCAGGGATGCCCAACGCCTTTCCCGGGCAGGTATTGCCATCGGGCTATCTCCTCACGCCCCATACTCAACCCAGTGGCCGCTGGGCCAACTGGCCCTTCGGGCAGCTCGACAACTGCGGCAACTGGTCCGTAGCCAGACTGGTGGTGGTCGAGCAATCATTCCACTGGCGATGCACCTGGCCGAGTCGGTGGATGAGGCCAGCCTGCTGACAGAACAGACTGGCCCGTTCCGGGACCTCTTCCAGCGGCTGGGCGTCTGGCCCAAGCAGCCACCAGAGCTGGCAAGGACCGCTCACTGGGTCTCACTGTTGGCGCGGGCAGATCGTGGGCTGGTTATTCACGGCACCCACCTGCCTGATGATCCTATCGCGATGGCCCGATTGAGGCGGCACCGGCATCGGCTGGCAGTTGCCGTCTGTCCGCGGACGACCCTGGCTCTGGCCGGCCGGCTGCCACCGGTCGCGGCCTTTCAAGCAGCAGGGCTGCGGATCTGCCTGGGCACCGATGGCCGAGGGTCGAACCCCGACCTCTCACTGCGGGCAGAGGCCCGGTGCCTGATTGAGGCTGGTGTCGTGTCTCCTGCTGAGGCCTTAGTGATGGTAACCCGCAACGCTGCTTGGGCCCTCGGCTTTGAACACAAGACAGGCCGGATTGCTGTCGGCCGACCGGCTGATCTGGTGGTCCTACGCCCGGGTGAAGCACCGTCGACCGTAGGGGCCGCGACGGCTGCCGTCTTTGCCGCCGACACCGAGGTGGTTGCCACCCTGCGTGGTGGCCGACCGATCGCCGGCCGCCTGACCACCTGAGGGGCTACAGTCGGCAGTTAGCAATCTGGGTTTCGATAATGGCCGAGGCACCAATCGCCTCGAGCCGCTCCATAATGCCGTGCGACTCTTTCCGACGAACCATCGCCCGGACCGAGCACCAGTCGGAATCCTCGAGTGAGCTGACGGTCGGCGAGTTGAAGCCGGGCGTGATCGTCTCAGCCTCAGCCAGCCGGCTGCGGGGGACGTTGTACTCCAACAGCGACCAGCTGCGGGCGATCACCACACCCTCGAGCCGCCGTACGATCCGGTCGGCCATGTCGGGGTCGACCACGCTGGAGTTCTGCACCAGCACCGTTTCGTAACGGCCGATTTCTTCAAGCACCCGCAGCCGATTGGCGGCAAGAGTGCTGCCAGTCTCGACCAGATCAACCACTGCATCTGCCACGCCGAGGGCAACCATAATCTCGACGCTCCCGGAAAGCTCAACCAGGTGCACTTCAACGCCATGTCGGGCCAGCCAGTCGCGGGTGATCTGGGGGAAGCTGGTAGCCACACGCTTGCCCTGAAGGCTCTTGGGCGAGGCAATGTCAGCATCGTCCGGCACGCAGAGGGCAAGCCGGCAGGAACCGACCCCGAGCGAGAGCCGCTCAACGAGTTCCACGCCTCCTTCCGCAACCAGATCACCCCCCGTGATCCCGAGGTCAATCGCCCCTTCGGCTGTGAGAACGGGAATGTCATCTGTCCGGAGGAAGACAATCTCTAGCGGCATGTCGCGACAGCGAGCAAACAGTGATCGTTCAATTCGTCGAAATGACAATCCAGCATCGTGTAGCAGGTTGCCCACCACCTCGGACAGCCGGCCCTTGCTGGGGATCCCAATTCGCAACAGCCGCTCGGGAGCACTCTGGAAGGAATCGGTCATTGGGATTACTTCTTTTGTGGAAGGAAGTTCATGGCAGAAAAATGGCCCGGGCAACTGCGGCCTACTCAGGAAGGCTGGCTGGTCTGCCGCGAGGCTTTTTCGTCGAGTCCGGACACACCAAAACGTCCGGCGAGAGTCTCTTCTACCTGGCGCATGGACAGGTCACGGGCCGCAAGCAGTACGAGGACGTGGTAGAGCAGATCCGCAGCCTCCGCGACAACCCGGTCGTCTGTCTCTGCCGCAGCTGCCTGCACAAGCTCCTCGGCCTCTTCGGTCACTTTGCCGGCAATTTTCGGCACCCCGCCAGCCAGCAGCCGGGCAGTGTAGGATCGCTCAGACTCGGCGGCCTTCCGGGCATTGATCACGCCCTCTAGCTCTTCCAGAACGGCACCCAGCCTGGGATTCATCCGCCAGCCTCCAGATCATTCATGTGCAGCAACCCGGGCTGACCGCCAGCCCGCAGCCCTACTTTAGCAAACTCCCTGATTGTTCCCGACCCCACGGCTCTACGATGCCCGTCAACGCCCCGAATCTGGACGCCGATTGCCTGATTCTGACCGGACCCACCGCATCCGGGAAGACCGCCGTGGCCCTGCGGATGGCACAACGGCTCGACGCCGAAATCCTCAGTGTCGATTCGGTCTCGGTCTATCGCGGCCTCGATATCGGGGCGGCCAAGCCGACCACTATCGAGCGGGCCAGGGTGCCGCACCATCTGATCGACCTGATCGAACCGGCGGCCCAGTTTTCCGTCGCCGATTGGCTGACCGCAGCAGCGAGTGCCGTGGTCGACTGCCGACGGCGAGGCAAACGCATCCTCCTGGTTGGCGGAACGCCACTTTACCTGCGGTGTCTGCGGGACGGCCTCGATGACCTGCCTCCCAGTGACCCGGCAATTCGAGCCCAACTGCTGGCCGAGGCGGAAGCCGGCGGCGGTCCGTCGCTCTACCGGCGGCTGGTTGCCCGGGCTCCGACGTTGGCCGGCACCATCCATCCCCACGACACCAAGCGGATCATCCGCGGACTCGAGATTCTGGAGGCTGCGGGATCGCTGCCTGACCGGTCCTGGGGCTCCTCGGCTGCCGAAAATCCGCCCAGGTTCCCCTGTCCGCTGCTGGTGCTCGACCTGCCCCGCCGGCTGCTGGCCGAGCGGATTCAGCGGCGGGCCGAGACCATGTTCGCGGAAGGACTGCTCGAGGAGACGAGGGCCGCCGTCGCTGCCGGCGGCATCGGTCCGACCGCCGCACAGGCCGCCGGTTATGCCGAAGCCCTGGCCTGCCTGCGGGGCGAATTGACCAAAGCCGAGGCAATTGCCTGCACCGCCCGTCGCACCCGGCAACTGGCCAAGCGGCAACGCACCTGGCTACGGAGCTTCCCCGACGCGGTCTGGGTCAGCGGTTAGCGGCTTTGCCCTGGCGAGACGTTCTGCAAGGGGGCCAGCGTACCCCCAGCAGCCCGCTCGGCCTGCTAGCACGGGTGGTGCTAGCACATGATCTTGTGGTGCCAGCGTTCCATCACCACAAAATGAAAAATATCCTTGCCTTGTGGCGTTGGGGGCTTAGTTTCCCGCCGTTCGCTTTGAGACCGCCACTCAAGGATGAGTAGCACGAATGCGGACACGTTGCTGGAGAAAGGGATTTTCATGGCAGCCAAGCCGGTAATCGGGATCAACATGGACTACCGCCCCAGCCGCAAGGAACATGCGGCGCTTTCGTTCGTGGCGGCAGGTTACTACGACAACGTCATCCAGTCTGGGGGCATTCCGGTGGTGCTGCCACCGCTTGAGGATGAGGACGACCTGATGCGGATCCTCGACACGCTCGACGGCGTGGTGCTGGTCGGAGGAGCCGACCTCGACCCCCGCCGGGACGGCTATATGCCTCACCCTGCAGTCCGGGCGATGGATGAGCGGCGGGAAGACTTCGACCGGATGCTGGCCAAGCATGTCTGTGCCAGGCACCTGCCGGTCCTCGCCGTCGGGAGCGGCATGCAACTGCTGAACATCACCGAAGGGGGCACGCTGTTCCTCCATCTGCCCGAAGACCAGCCGCAGGCCATCCCCCACAAAGACATGCTTGATCCGGCCCACCGGCACGGCCTGCTTGTCGAGCCAAACTCAGCCATGGAGCGGGTCTACGGCGATGGTGAAATTCGCGTCAACAGCATGCATCACATGGCGATTGATG
This sequence comes from Planctomycetia bacterium, assembly GCA_009922585.1. Lineage (GTDB taxonomy): Bacteria > Planctomycetota > Planctomycetia > Pirellulales > UBA1268 > UBA1268. The sequence goes on along the minus strand of RFVE01000046.1, from coordinate 7,481 downwards.
ATCTCGCCCCTGGTTTCCGGGTGACGGCCCGGTCCCCCGACGGCGTCATCGAGGCAATCGAGAGTGAAATCGAAGGCTGGTTCGCCATTGGCACTCAGTTTCATCCCGAAGCCGAAACCGCATCGGCCCTCGACGCCAAGATCTTCGAGGAATTCGTCGTCGGCATCACCGGTGAGGTACCAGCCTTGCGGTTGGTGGCCTAACGCCCCCAGCCAAGTCGGCAACACGTTCGAGCAGCCCGCCGTCACCCTGCGGGGAGACGGCGGGCTTTTTTACAGCCAGCGACGACAGACAACCGACACGCCCGGCGTAATCGCTGCAACCCGACTGGAAAAACACCTGCAAGCCTGAGTCCTCCCGGCGAACGGGTGATTTCGACGGTACCATGTGCAACATCCCGCGGTCGTGCCCTCCATCCAACTCCCAGGCCCGGTCGATACCGAAACCGGTGTCCGATCGCCTCGGGTGAGTCGGGTCGGGCTTCGCGGGAGACGGACTGGCGTGTCAGCAACATTTGAAGACCACGACGCATGGCGAGCACTGTTCGACGGGCGGCAGCCAGCTCCGGCAGACCTCTTGGGCCCACGACCGGTCAGCGGAAGAGCCGACCTGAAACGGGTACGGGCCTTTCTGCCGCATGCCAGTCAAGCCTGGCTGGTTGGAATGCAGGGCGCAGCAGCCGGACGACCGCAGCCCATGCGTCGCACCCATGCCGCTGGACTCTACGAGATCTACACAACCACAGGTACAGCCGCGGGCTACCAACTGCGGGTCTATGACCCTGGTCTCGGAACCCGTGACCTCCACGACCCCTATGCCTTTCCCACCATGCTGACCGACTACGACCTGCATCTGCTCGGCGAGGGCAGCCACTGGAAGAGCTACGAGAAACTCGGGGCTCAGTTGCGGGAGGTCGATGGCATCTCCGGCGTCAACTTTGCTGTCTGGGCTCCCAACGCCGCCGCAGTCAGCGTCGTAGGTGACTTCAACAACTGGGACGGCCGTGTCCATCAGATGCACAAGCGGATTCCCTCCGGCGTCTGGGAATTGTTCATACCTGGGATTCAGCCAGGAGCTGCGTACAAGTACCGAGTGCAGTCGGACGAAGGAACAGCCGACCGGGCCGATCCCTACGGTGTTGCTGCCGAGGTGCCTCCTCGGACCGCCTCACGTGTGGCCGATCTGGCAGCCTATGTCTGGGGCGATGACACCTGGATGGACCGTCGCCGCCATCGTGACTGGTTGGCTGAACCGATTTCAATTTATGAGGTCCATCTCGGCAGCTGGCGGCGGCCCGGAGACGACCCGACCCGCTGGCTGACCTATGCCGACCTCCAGCGGGAGCTGGTCCCCTATTGCATCGAGATGGGTTTCACTCATGTCGAGTTCCTGCCACCGACCGAACACCCGCTGTCGGCAAGCTGGGGCTATCAGACGATCGGCATGTTTGCCGCCACCAGCCGGTTTGGTGGGCCAGAGGACCTGATGGCCCTGATCGACAGCCTTCATCAGGCAGGCATCGGGGTGATCATCGACTGGGTGCCAGCCCATTTTCCAAAGGACGGCCACGGGCTGCGGCGGTTCGATGGCACCGCCCTCTACGAACACGAAGACCCCCGCCTCGGCGAGCATCCTGACTGGGGCACGCTGATCTTCAACTACGGCCGTAATGAGGTGGCCAACTACCTGATCAGCTCGGCCCTGTTTTGGCTGGACCGCTACCATATCGACGGGCTAAGGGTCGACGCGGTTGCCTCAATGCTTTACCTCGACTACAGCCGCAAGGATGGGGAGTGGCTGCCGAACTGCTTTGGAGGGCGAGAAAATCTCGAGGCGATCGAGTTTCTGAAGCAGTTCAACATTCAGGTCCACCACCACTTTCCCGGCGTGCTCACGATTGCTGAAGAGTCGACCGCCTGGCCCGGTGTATCACGGCCAACCTACACCGGTGGCCTCGGCTTCAGCCTGAAGTGGAACATGGGCTGGATGAACGACACGCTGCGGTACATGCGGCACGATCCGATCCATCGCAAGTATCACCATGATGAGCTGACCTTCAGCTTGATCTATGCCTTTCACGAAAACTTCGTTCTGCCGCTCTCGCACGACGAGGTCGTGCACGGCAAGGGCTCGCTGCTGGATCAGATGCCGGGAGACCATTGGCAGAAGTTTGCCAACCTGCGACTGCTGTATGCGATGATGTGGTGCCATCCAGGCAAGAAACTGCTCTTCATGGGCAGCGAATTTGGGCAGTGGCAGGAATGGAACTTTGACGAAAGCCTGCAGTGGCACCTGCTGCAGTGGGACAGCCACCGGGGCGTGTCCCGAGCTGTGGCCGACCTCAATCAACTGCTGCAACACGAGGCGGCCCTGCATACCGTCGATTTTGACGGCAGCGGGTTTGAATGGATTGACTGCCACAACTGGCAGGAGAGCGTCCTCGCCTTCGTTCGTCGGGGCAGGGAGCCAGATGAATTCGTGGTGGTGGTCTGCAACTTCACCCCGGTACCGCGGCCCGGCTATCGGTTAGGTGTGCCGGCCGCGGGAAGCTACGCCGAGAAGTTCAACAGCGACGCCGCCCGCTATGGCGGCAGTGATGTGGTCAACCTGCTGCCGTTGGCCAGCCAGCCGGTGCCACACCACGGCCGAGAGCACTCGATTGTGCTGACCGTGCCGCCTCTGGCGGCAGTCGTGCTTGGCCCGGCGAATTGACGCCGAAGCGAGAGCCATTGCGAAGGATAAACTAAACCTCGCGTTGCTACCGCATCTGCCGAGGCTCGCGGTTCCAGGTCAGACCCGCGGAGGTCTCAAGCCCCTCAATCCAGTTACGAAAGACATCAGCAAAGGCCTCTTGAGCCACCATCGCCACCCGCTGCGGTTCGCCTCGAGAACTGGCAAAGCGGGTTCGTAATTCGGCCTCGTCGGGTTCTGACGTAATCACCCGCAGGGCGTAACAGATCGTTTGGGGCTCGTTGAAGGCCGATGTGCTCATCCCGGCCGGGGTCGCAAAGACTGCCTGCATGAAGGCTTCACCCGGAAAGACCAGGTCTTTGGGCTGCGATATTCTTGGAGGTGCCCCGAAGCCTGCCGATCCCTGGGTTAGCCAGGTAAATGGGCCGACGGTCCGGACCGCCTCGGCCTGCTCTTTGCCAACCGTCTCAGGCAGGCTTCGCTCGGCCGCTGCTGCAGCAATCTCGGCCGCCCGCTGCTGTGCCAGCGGTCGGGCCTCGACAATTCTCCAGGCCTTTTCGACAGTTTCACGGGCCTCAGCAAAGCTGGGGACCCGCTCCTCCTGCTCAGCCTGCTTCCAGGAGAAATAGCGGTTACCCTCGGCATCCCTTGAGGTGATCGGCCTCAGGGCGATGCTGCCCTCGGCAAAGATCATTTCAAGCCACCGCTGCTGCCGAATGCCGAAGCGGCTACCAGGATCGGGAACAAACTCGAAGCTGCCGCCAATCCCGCCTGCTTCCGCAGCGGCCGGCGCCGCGATCCAGTCGGATTGTTCAGCAACCAGCCCCTGCTTTTCGGCAATCTTTTCGAGATCGGGGGCGACCGGTTCGGGCTGCCCGCTGTCGCCCCGAGCCTGCCAGACTGCCCGATCCTCAGCGTAGGCTGTCAGGTCGCCTGCGAGGGCAGAAAAAATCGCGTCGATCGTAGCCGTCGCCCGCTCACGGGTAAGTTGCTGGCGAATCTGATCAGCCACTTCTTCGAGCGGCCGCAGGTTCATCTCGGGCTCGGCAGGTTCAGCTGGCGTCTGTGCTGGTTCTGTGGCCTTCGCATCAACCGTTTCCCCAGCGGAATCGGCTGATTTTTCATTCTTTCCTGAATCTGCAGCGGGCTCGCTCGGAGGCTCGGTTGCCGGCCCACTCGAATCAGCCGCGTCGTCAGCAAGGAGGGAGACTGGCTTCACGCGGAGCTGTCGCCGCATCTCACTGCTCGTTTCTGCATTCGGCTCCGCAGCCGGGGGTGCCTCTGACGTTGGCTCAGCAGCTGGGCTGGCGTCGGGCTGTTTTGCCGGAGCGGCATCGGCATCCACCGGCTTTTCAACCGCTGGGGTGCTCTCGGCGGCGGCTGGGTCCGATGGCTGTTCGGCAGACGCGGGCTTCTCCGCTGGAGGTGGTGCCGGCGCTCGGAAGCGGGTCTCCTTATTTTCCTCGTAGAAGGCCTTCACGTCCTCGTCGGTGATTGTTTTGGCCGCTTCTTCCTCGAACTTTTTGCGGTCAGCCTTGAGGGCCGCATAGCGAATGCGAAATGGCTCCTTGAAACCAGGATCAGGGCTGCGGGCCACTGGCAGATCGTTCTTGTAGCGATCAAAAAATACCCGGAGTTCCGCCTCGTTCGGAGGGTCGACCGAAACAGCCAGATCCTCAACGGCCACCGGATAGGCCTCCACTGTCGCCGCCTGCTCGAGCCGCTTGTAGAAATCCCACGACCAACCCGGCGGGTCGCCCGAGAATCCAGTCTGGAACAGCAGCAGCATGTTCCGGGCCGTGAGGGCGGTCCGAAGCGAGCCGAACAAGTCAGCAGCGACGACCGGGGCACGACCGTATCGCAGCCCGGCGATGATCTGGTCAAACTGATCCTGCCGAACCATGTTGTTGGTCCAGACCGCCAGAAATTCGTTGATTGCGGTATTGCTGACCGTGAGGCCGATTTCCTCTGCCTGCCGAGCCAGCAGCAGTTCGCGAACGATCAGTTCCTCCCCCTCAGGAAATGCCGGTAATTGCGAGGCGTCCCGACCGGCAACGGCCGCCGCCTCCATCAAGAACCGGTTGGTCAGCGTTCGCATTGCCACGGCTCGGTCAAGCTGCCCTTCGCGAAACTCCCCCCCCTTCCAGGTGACCACAACAGGGTCAGCTGAGGCTGGCCCACCGCTCATCTGGAGGAACGGCGGCAGCACAAAAAAGGCCAACATCGCCAGGACAGCGACCGCCACAAGCATCGATCGCTGGTATTTGCGGAAGAAATTGAAGGACCCGGCCATGAAACCGCCTGTTCGCACGTGCCACGGGGCGGGAAAGCACCGAGGCTTGACAAGGAGAGAGAGGGGAGGGTAACGCTGGAGACCACCGGTCAGGCCGCAGATTGTAGCGCCACACGTCAGGGCGCCAATCCCGATCTCCGTGATGGCCGGAACTCGCACTCCCACGAATGGCTCAACGCGATGGCCAAGAAAACCGCCAAACGGGCTCGCAGCACCAGCCGCACCGCCAGCCGATCAACCCCCCGGGGCGACTATGATCTGGTCATCGTCGAAAGCCCGGCGAAGGCCAAGACAATCGAGAAATACCTCGGTCCAGGGTTCGTTGTGAAGGCCTCAGTCGGCCACATTCGCGACCTGCCTAGCCGGGCGCCGAAGGGGACCAAACAGCTGGTTCCGGGCGTCGACCTGGAGCACGATTTTGCCCCGACGTATGAGGTCGACACGGCCAAAAAGAAGACCGTCACTGAACTCCGCCGGCTGGCCAAGGGGGCCCGCGACATCTGGTTCGCCACCGACCTCGACCGGGAGGGTGAGGCAATTGCCTGGCATTTGGCCGAGGAACTGAAGGTGAACCCGACCGAGGCAAAGCGGGTCACGTTCGACGCCATCACCAAGTCAGAGGTGCAGCGGGCCTTCGAACACCCCCGGGCGATCAACATGCCTCGAGTCGAGGCTCAGCAGGCCCGCCGAATCGTCGACCGGATCGTTGGCTACCGGGTCTCACCCATCCTCTGGCGGAAGGTTGCCTCCGGGCTCAGTGCCGGCCGGGTGCAGAGCGTGGCCGCTCGGCTGGTGGTCGAACGAGAGCTGGAGATCCGGGCCTTCACCCCTGATGAGTCCTGGGAGATCCAGGGGAATCTCTGCTTCGATGTCACCGCTGCGGCAGGACTATGCGCCGAATGGAACGAGTTCATGGCCCAGCGGGATGAACGCGGCAAGCCGCCGATCGTCCGCGAGCGGATGGCCTGGCTAGCCGACCACCGTAGCCTGTCGGCCGAACTGGTTGAGGTGAGGGGCAAACCCCTGAAGATCGAAGCCGACAAATCGTCTGCCGCCGATCTGGTTGACGCGGCTGCCGCCGCTGCGGAGGCTGCTGGCCTGCTCGACCTCAAGATTGACCGTCAGGAAAATCCCGACGGCAAGGGCCGGGCCCGCAACACCGCGAAGATAAGCGGCCGGCCCGATCCGGCGGCCCGCTACACCGTCGAATCGATTGACGTCAGTCGCACCCGGTCGCGGCCCTACCCGCCCTTCATCACCAGCACGCTGCAGCAGGCAGCCAGCAACCGGCTGGGCATGTCGACCGACCGAACCATGCGGGTGGCCCAGCAGCTCTACGAGGGCATCGACCTGCCGGGCGAGGGCCGAGTCGGCCTGATTACGTACATGCGAACCGACTCGACCAATCTCTCCAAGGAAGCGATCGGCATGGCCCGCCGGTACCTCGAGGAGAAGCTCGGCAAGGAGTACCTCCCTGAAAAACCGCGGTTCTACTCAAGCACGAACCAAAGCGCGCAGGAAGCCCATGAGGCGATTCGTCCCACCGATCCGTTCCGCGACCCCGATACCGTGGCTTCCGCCCTCACTGACGAGCAACTACGGCTCTATCGGCTCATCTGGCAGTCTTTCCTGGGCTGTCAGGCGACCGATGCTGAGTGGGATTCAACGTCGGTGCGGATGCGACGATCCGATCAAGATACCGGTGCGGTCTTCAAAGCCCACGGCCGAGTGCTGCGATTCGACGGCTGCCTGCGGCTCACCGGTGTGCCCAAAGGAGACGGCGACCAGGTACTGCCCGACTTCGACAAGGGGACTGAGCTGGCCCCATTTGCCATCGACCCGCGACAGAAATTCCAGGCTCCACCGCCGCGGTACAGCGAGGCCTCGCTGGTGAAGAAGCTTGAGGAAGAGGGAATCGGTCGGCCATCGACCTACGCCAGCATCATCAACGTGATCGAGAACCGCGGCTACGTTGAGCAGCGGGAACGGCGGTTCTACGCCACCGCCCTCGGCGAGGCAGTGACCGAGTTCCTCGAGGAGGGATTTGAAAACCAGTTCATCGAGGTTGGCTACACCCGTGAAATCGAGCAGGAACTCGACCAGGTGGCCCAGGGCAGCAAGCCCTGGACCGAAATGCTGCACGAGTTCTACGACGAACTGTTGCCGAAGCTGGAGTTCGCTGACCAGCTCAAGCACAAGAAGGCCGAGTCGTTCCCCTCGGAATATGCCTGCCCGCAGTGTCAGCGGCGGCTTGAGTACCGACTTGGCCGTACCGGCCGGTTCCTCTCCTGCAGCGGCTACAACGAAAAGACACTGGTCGAGCCACCACCCCCGAAGAAACCGGCCAAGGGGAAGAAGCCTAGGGCCCGCAAGCCGAAGGAGGTGCCGGCCTGTACCTACGCCATGCCGGTCGACCGCGACGGCCGCCCCCTGCTCCCGGAACAGATCGACCTGCTCTCGCCGGCTGGTGTGCCGATGGTGAAGAAGACCGGCCGCT
>RFVE01000450.1 GCA_009922585.1 Planctomycetia bacterium | reverse complement strand
AAGCTGCAGGATGACCCCTTTCTGCCGAAGCGGCACCAGGCCCTCTTCGCCCTCTATGCGGTCGCCTCGACGCTCTACATGTGGATTCTGATGACGTCGATCTTCCTCTTCGTCTGGAATGCGATGAAGCCCTACCGGATGGAGGCCCTGGGCCGCGGCCTGGCCCTGTTTGGCATGTACGGGCTGATCTATCGGCCGATCAGCGGGATTTACAAGTTTCTGAAGGTGCCAGGCAGGAGGGACGAAGTGAAGAGCCTCAACATGTCGATCACGGCGGCGGTGGTGACGCTGATCATTGCCGGCATCGGGCTGATTCCGCTGTCGCAGCGGGTCTGGTGTGCGGCGGAACTTCGGCCCCGCGGCGAGGAGACCGTCTATGTGACAGTCGACGGCCGGCTGGAGGAACTGCTGGTGGCGGCTGCCGACCGGGTGGAGAAGGGGCAGGAGCTGGCCCGGTTTTCGAATATCGACCTCGAGCTGCAGATTGCCGATCTCGAGGGGCAGGAGGCGGGCTACCGGGCCCGGCTGTCGAGCCTTGAGCGTGAGCGGTTCACTGATTCGGCCGCCGGCATGGAGATTGGCACGGTGGAGGAGTCGCTTAAAAGCGTGCAGGAGCAGCTGGTGAAGAAGCGGCAGTACCAGCGGGAACTGGTGCTGAAGGCCCCGCGGGCGGGGCTGGTGCTGCCGCCGGAGACGGTCGACGAGCGGCCTGACCCGGGCGGCCGGCTGTCGGGCTGGTCAGGCAATGCCCTGGCAAAGAAAAACCTCGGGGCGACCTATGCCGAGGGGACGGTGCTCTGCATGGTGGGTGAACCACAGCACTTTGAGGCAGTGATGATCGTCGACCAGACTGAGGTCGAGTTTGTCGAGCGGGGCCAGAAAGTCGATCTCAAGCTCAACGCCTTTCCGTTTGAGACTTTCACCGGCACGGTCGATGAAATCGCCGAGACCCACATTGAGGTCGGCTCCGAGCGGCTGAGCGTGAAGGCGGGCGGCTCCATTCCGACGACGACCGACGAAATGGGCCGCGAGGTGCCGATTTCGACGAGCTATGAGGTGCTGATGCACCTGGACGACCCTGGCAACCTGCTCACCCCCGGCATGAGGGGGAACGCCCGCATCGTGGTCGGCAGCCGCACGGTCGGCCAGTGGCTCTGGCGGCTGTTCTGGCAGACGTTCAATTTTCGGATGTAGTTGAAAAGAGCCAGTTCATTTTTCTCTCCTTCACCGGCTATAGCGGTTTTCCGCAACGCTCACGTTTTCATTAGCGATAAGCAGGAAGCCGACGTTTGCCTGGTCACTGCTCTGTAAAACAGTTCGCAGATCGTCGAGCTATGTTTCCAAATCGACAATCGAAGCGAAGAGAAGACCGGTCTCTTTTGAGCTCGCTGGCTTCTCGGCCCTCATGTACTCTACTGCGAATGAGGCGAAAGCAGCGGTTGATAAGGATGCTCCCTCGCGATTTGAGGAATGGCTCTCAGGCACTGCCGGACCCATTACAGGCAGAGTTTCACGAGAAGTGGCTGGTG
>RFVE01000449.1 GCA_009922585.1 Planctomycetia bacterium | reverse complement strand
GTACCGGCAGGAACCACTGTCACAACTGTGGCGGCCGGCAGCGGAACCCTGACACTCTCGCGGGCCGTATCGCTCTCGCAGGGAACGGTCCTGCATTTTGACTTTGCCGACAATCACCCCAGCAACGACGCGGGCTCACTCGAAAACCCATTTCGCACCATTGCTGGGGCACTGGCCAAGGCAGCAGCGACCGACGCCGGCATTGTTCGGGTCCTGGGGAATGGTGGTGACGAACTCTCCGGCCTGACAATTGCCGGCACGACCCGATCCCTCCGGCCAAATGCCCTCCAGAGTGGGCTCGACGCCCATCATTACTACATCGGCAATGATGAGTCGGGGAATCCCTATCCCGATGGTGAGTCAGTGGTGGTGCCGGCCGGTACCACCCTGATGGTCGATGCCGGATCAGTACTGCGGCTGCGGCAGGCGAACATCGACGTGGGAAGTAGTAGCGAACTGGTCTCACGTGCTGAAGCGGCGATTCAAGTGCTTGGTGTGCCGGAGCGGCCAGTCCGGCTGACCTCGGTCAATGAGGCTGCCGTGGCGGCCGGACCAGTGCCTGAAGGCGGCGACTGGGGCGGAATCGTCCTGCGGGCCGATGCTGACTGGCAGCCGGACGATGAGATTGGTCACGACACCCTGCGGCCTTTCCTCAACGCGATCAACCATGCCGTTATCGAGTATGGCGGTGGCGAAGTTTCGGTTGACTCTGAAACCCGGAGTTTTTCCGCGATTCAGTTGGAAGACGCCCGGCCCAGCCTCGGCTTCAACCAGATTCTACGCAGTGCCAGCAACGCCATTTCGGCAACCCCCAACAGTTTCCTGGAGGCAGGCGGCCGGGCGGGGCCGCAGCTGGCGGGCAACGTGCTGCGGTTGAATTCGACCAATGGTCTGTTTGTCACCATTCGCACTGAGTTCGGTGTGCCACTCGATACGCTCGACGTAGCGGCCCGCTTGACCAGCCGGGAAGTCACCTATGTGCTGCAGGAAAGCCTGATCGTCGAGGGGGGAGCCGGCAGTTACTTTGAAGACGCTGAGGGTATCGTCCAGGCACGACCGTCCGGCCGGCTTGCCGTCGACCCGGGCGTGGTGCTGAAGCTGCAGAACGCCCGGATTGAACTCGAGCGGGGGGCAGCTCAACTGCTTGCCGAAGGAACCGCGACCCAGCGCGTGATCATGACCAATCTGGGTGATCCCCGCTTCGGTGGTGGCGGCGGCTTCGACACCAATGGCAATCTGCCTAACCGGTTCGGGCCGGGTTATTGGGGCGGCATCATTCTGAACGCCGGTAGCCAGGCCAGCATCGACCATGCCTTCATTTCTGGTGGTGGTGGCAAGGTGCCAATTGAAGGCGTGCTCGACTCGTTCAACGTCATCGAGGTTCACCAGGGTGATCTGCGGCTGGCCAACAGCCGGCTGCAGAGCAATAGCGCTGGTGTGGCCCTGACGGACCGGACTGCACGGGGTTCGAATGAGGCTGCCACCGTTTTTGTCCGTGGAGCCCAACCGGTGATTGTCGGCAACGATTTC
>RFVE01000448.1 GCA_009922585.1 Planctomycetia bacterium | reverse complement strand
AGGCCATGCACTTCAATCCGGCAGGATCCCTTCACCAGCGGTGCTGCAGCGGCCAGCCGGGCCATCCAGCGGCCTCCACCCACGACATGTAGCACGGCACTGACCTGGCGGCTGCTCAACGCCCGGGCTACGTCGACCAGTCGCAGCAGGTCGGCCCTGTCATCCAAGTCTCCACCCACGGCAATCGACAGCGACAGCGGGCCGTGATCGGTCGGCTCATCAGTGCTGCGTCCTGGCCCGGGAACCTGATTGATCAGTGGCCGTGGAGGAACGTAGTCCTGGACGTATGCTCCTGTCGGCACCACTTTCAGCGGCAGCTTTGCGGTCTCGGTCGATCGCAGTTGGCTGGCGACTGTTCGTGAACTGGCAAGCAGGGCGTCGGCCTGACCCAGCAGCAACTGTTGGTGCCGATTGATTGCCGGGAACCGCAGAGCTGCCATCAGTGCAGCCAACCAGGCAGGGCCGGGAAGAAGCGGCCGGAGTGGCTCGGGCCACCATTCGGTTACGTCCACGATCAGTTCAGCGTCGAGGCGACGGGCGACCCGCAGCGCTGCCTCGGCCGATTCTGGAGGGGGCGAAGCGGCCACCAGTAGGTCGGGCCGTCCCAACTGTCCGGCGGCGACTGACTCACAGGCCACTCGCTGGAAGGTGCGGGCAAAGTCGCGGTGGCTTGCGAACCTGGCCCGGGAATAGTCCTGAGAATAGCGTCGGGCCGCAATCAGCCGAACCTGAAAGCCCTCTTCAGCGACGAGTTGGAGGGGTGGGGTCCTGACAATCTTCCGAGCGTGGCTGAAACTGCTGGTCCACCAGATCACCTCGTGTCCAGCTGCCACCAGTGCCCGGGCGACAGCCCACGTCCGCGAGGGAAGCAGGCCTTCTCCCGGAATGGCGTTCAGCGGGTCGACGAGCCAGATTACCCGCCGACGCGAGTACCGCTGGTCTGGGAGCCACCGCTCAGTCTCGGCCGTTTCGAATGGACTGGGGGTGATGGGAGCGTGACGAAGCATCGCGAAATGGTAGCAAACCTCACACAAAAGAAATGGCCGGGGAAATGGACTGCGTTTTTTCCCCAACGCGTGACTTTTCCGGCGATTTTTCTTATGATGGTCTCAAGTGGTGTCTTGTACGCCGCTGGTGCCGTCGGGCCGCTGTCAGGGGCCGGCTCGGGGGTAATTTAAGGGACACCTCCATGCTCAGGCGGCAGCAGCGGCCGGTCTTTACTCAGACCGATGCCGTGTTCAATTCTGGTGTGCCCACTTTGTGTTTTGCGGTTGGGCAGGGCATATTGACGCCGCTGCAACTCAGCCACCGGGCGTCGAGCATCGGCACCCGATGGTATGATTGCAGCGGGCGGGTGTCTCGACTGGCAGCCTCCGCTTTTGCTGGGCAAACAGGGCCTGAAGGCCATGTTTCTCGGCTGGACATGGCCCACCTTTTCTAAACCGCTTTGGAACGGACGACACCGATGAGCGTTGCGACCTCCCCAGAATTCGCCCATGTCGAAAAGCTGCTCAAGGTAGCCTTCGACAA
>RFVE01000447.1 GCA_009922585.1 Planctomycetia bacterium | reverse complement strand
GCTGGCCTGTGGCTTCGACCAGTTCGCCTATTACGGCTGCCCGCGGACCAGGACGACAGGCTGGTCGGAGGAGCGGGGTGAGGCCTTTCACGTGGCCTGTCGGCAGGCGGGCAAGCCCTGCGAAGTCTTCGTGGGCCGGCACCGCACGCCCCGCCGCTGGGAGGCCTTGCAGCAGGAACTGGCCGACTGGCTGATCGGCCTGCCCAAGCCGGTGGGCCTGATGGCCTGCAACGATGCCCGGGCCCGTTATGTGCTTGAAGCCTGTCGGCTGGCTGGGCTGAAGGTGCCTGATGATGTTGCCGTGATCGGCGTCGACAACGATGAGATGATCTGTGAGCTGACCGATCCGCCCCTGTCGAGCGTCGATCAGGCTGCCCGGCGGGTTGGCTATGAGGCGGCCCGGCTGCTTGCCGGCGGCCTGACTGGAGGACGGAAGCCACCGCCGCTGAGAACGGTTGTTCCACCGGTGGGCGTTGTCACCCGGGCCTCGACCGACACGATGGCCACGAGCGACGAAACGGTGGTGCAGGTACTGCGGTCGCTGCGGGCCGACCCCCGCCAGAAGCCCGATGTCGAAGCCTTGGCCGGGCAGGCCTGCATCTCCCGTTCGACGCTCGAGAAGCGATTTCGGGGCGTGGTCGGCCGCTCGATTCACCAAGAGCACATCAGGTTGAAGCTGGCAGTCGTGCGGCAGATGATTGCCGACACCGGCCTGCCCTTGAAGACTGTCGCCAGCCGCTGCGGCTTCAGTTCGGTGCAGTACATGACCAGCTTTTTGAGCCGGCACCTCGGCGCTACCCCGGCCCGGTTGCGGCAGGAGGAGCGGGCCCGGGAGTGAGGCTGCCGCCGCTGGTAGGTGCCGGGGGGACGTTGTTGTCGGAGCGGCCAAAGCTGAAACTGGCTGCTGATAAGGGAGAACCCAACACGATGGATACGCAAACAGACTGCCTGCTGATCGGCACGGCGGTGGCCGATGTGCTGATTCGTCCGGTGCCGCTGACCCAGCCGGTCGGTGGTGGCCGGCTGCTGCATGCCGAGCCGTTGGTGGTGACCACCGGCGGGCTGGTCTGCAACACCGGCGTGGCGATGCGGCGGCTGGGCATGCGGGTGGCGGCGGCGAGCCTGGTCGGGGAGGACCTCTGGGCGGCCACCATTCGTGACAGCCTGTCGCGGGAGGGCATCGATACGGCTGGCTTGGAGACCCGGCAGAGCATCGCCACCAGTAGCACGGCGGTGCTGATTGACCCGTCGGGGGAACGCAGCTTTGTCCATCATGTTGGTGGCTGTGCCGCGATCGACCTCGGCTTCATTCGCGATCGACTCGATCTCTTCGCTGCCAGCCGCTGGGTGCTGATCGGCTACATCGGCCTGCTGCCCGGCCTGGAGGCCGATCTGGCTGAGGCGGTACGGCTGATCGCCACGACCGGTTGCAAGGTGGCCATTGAAACCGCCGGCGATGGTGGTCGGCTGGAGCAGGTCGCCCCGGCGCTGCCGCATGTTGACCTCTATGTGCCCAGCCTCGATGAGGCC
>RFVE01000446.1 GCA_009922585.1 Planctomycetia bacterium | reverse complement strand
GCGTAGCGGGCCAGATCGAGCCAGTGGCGAGCCCAGTGCTCGGCATGCTCCGTCGAGGCGAGAAACTGATCGACCAGCTTTTGATAGGCCGCCTCACTCGGATCGGCAGCGAAGGCATCGGCGGCTGCCGCCGTGGGGGGCAGGCCGGTGAGGTCGTATGAGAGTCGCCTGATCAGGCTACGGGCCTCGGCGGGTTCGGCTGGTGTAATGCCCTTTTTCGCCATTCCGTCAGCCACGAACCGATCGATCGGACTGGCCGACCAGCTGCTGCGGAGGCTGGCTGGCAGGCTCTCCGGAATGGGTGGCGGCTGGCGAGCTGCAACTGGCTGGAGGGCCCAGTGCGAGTCGCGGGCAGTGGCGATCCGCTCAGCCATTGCGTCGGCATGGCTCGGCAGCGGGTCGGTTTCTCCGCCGGGGCCGGTCCAGGGCACCCCGATCGAGACCCACTGTTCGAGCGTGGCGATTTCCTCACCCGAGAGTTTTTCATCGGGCGGCATCGCCATCTCGTCGGCGTGCTGGATCACCTGCAACAGCCGGCTCTTGGTGGCATCCCCCGGCACGACGACCGGGCCGGTGTCGCTGCCCCGCAGCATTGCGCCGCGGCTGTCGAGCCGTAGCCCCGCCTCTGAGACATCGGGGCCGTGGCACTCCTGGCACTTCGCCACCAGCAGCGGTCGGACCTTGGTCTCAAAAAACTGTTCAGCCTCGCGGGAGATCGACTCAGCCATCGCCCCGGTTGCCATCAGGCTAGCCAAGAGCAGCCCGGCGACCCAGCCGACAGACCGATTTGTGACCCGAGGCAACATGACAGACCTGAGCAGGCGTGATGCGATCTGTGCAGGCAGATACCGGGCCGAAGCCAACCGCCAACTAATCGCATTGAGGAAAACCGTGTGGCAGCGGCCGCAAAATCTGGGCCGGCTCACCGCTTCCTGTCATTCTAATCGGCTCCCAGGTGCGAGTCTTACAGCCCACAGCTGCCCAGACGCATTCAGAAAGAGGGCAGTTTTCGGCATCCAGGTGATTTCTGGCCGGTTTGCCGGCTGAAATGAGGCCCTTCAGTCGTCCTGACCGCCGCAACCGAATCAATTGGTGGAAGGCACGGGACTTCTGGGCTCTGAAGCTGCTTTCGCCCCAGGCTGGCTTGCGCGGCTTGGATGACTTTGGCGATCGAAACGGGTAGGACACGATGCCAGGCAGACAAACAAGCGGTCGATTCGGACGGCTGACCGCCTGTTGGCTGGCCTTGCTGACGGCGGCATCAGCCACTGCCGACCCGGGAGACCCTGCCGAGTCGTTGCTGCCGCCACCGCCCGGTATGAGCGGTGCCGTCGACATTGACGGTGGCGGAGAGGTTGAAGCCGTGATTCCGGTCGGGCCAGGTCCCAGCTATCCCCGGGTGCCGCGGGGCATCACGCAGCCCCCGGAACCCTTCGGACTCGAATCAGATCTGGCGATCGAGCCGGTGACCCTGCTGCCGGAACCAGATGAAGAACGAGCTGCTGCCATCAAAGTCGGCATTCCGGCAGAGCTGCTGCCCGA
>RFVE01000445.1 GCA_009922585.1 Planctomycetia bacterium | reverse complement strand
TGACGATTTCGCTGATCATCTTCGTGATGCTCACGTTCGTGTTGGCGGTGACAACATATGTCTTCTTCGCTCAAAAGCAGGATGCCGTTGTTGCCTCAAAGGCGGCAAACGAAGCAGCTTCCACCGCCCAGCAGAAGCAGCGTGAGGCTGAAAAAGCACAGCAAGACATGCTCAAAGACGTCATCGGGGCTGACGACGGGCAGACGGTTGAGGACATCAAAGCAGAACTCACCGGAATGCGCGACAAGATCAAAGGCAGTGCTGATGAAAACACGACGCCTGAATACCGGTCGCTCGTGAAGACGCTCGACGCCGCGATCCAGAAAGCAAATGACGACAACAAAAGCCTCAATGAAGAAAAACGGAGGCTACAGAATGAACTTGATGCGGCCAAGAAAGGCCGCGTGAGTGATCAGGCCAAACATGACGACCAATTCAACAAGAAGGTCGCCGAGCTAAAGGCCGTTGCCGATGCACGCAAGCAGATGAATGATGACTTCGAGAAGCGGACTTCTGACCTGAATCGACAACTCGAGGCCGCCAACGAGAAGGCAGAGCGGCTGCAGAGCCTGGAGGACAAGATTCGCCGCGAGGCTGGCCCCTTTGTGGCAATCGAACGCCGCGATGACTTTGAGGCTGCCGGTACCGCCGCCGATCAGGTGGCAATTCTGCTGGATGAATTGAAACTGCGGGATCAGGTCATCAGGCGACAGAACGAAGTCCTGGGAGCCATGCGGATTGCTGACCCGTTCCTCCAGGATGCGATTTTGGCGACGACCCCTGCTGATGATCGGATCGATGGGTTCGATGGTCGAATTGTTCTGATCAACGAACTGGAGCAATCGGTTCTCATCAACTTCCCCCGCACCATCGGCATCCGGCCCGGCATGCTCTTCTTCGTTTACACACCAGGCGACCAACTGCCGATGGTGGCCGAGAAAAAGGGCATCCTCGAAATCGTAGCCGTCGAGTCGGGCACAACGGCCCGGGGCCGGGTGCTCAACACCTCGACGCGAGACCCGATCCTGCTTGGTGACGGCGTCGCCACCAGTCTCTGGAGCCCCCTCAGGCCGCTTGAGGTTGTTGTCGTTGGGCATGTGCAGCTCGACAGGGATTCTGCAGCCGACACTGATCGTCTTGAAGCTCTCATCGCCGGCGTTGGCGGTCAGGTCGCCGAGACGGTGTCGCATTCGACTTCACTCGTCGTCGACGCGGGCGAGCCCAGGCAGGTGGGTGAAGTCGGTGGCCGTGACGACTGGACCGATCAGGACAAGGCCCGCAGGCTTCAGAACCTGACGCAGGCGGCGAAGCTCGGGGTCAAGGTGGTGCGGATCGACGGCTTTCTGGAACTCTTCGGCCTCGAGCAGAACTATTTCGAGGCCGACTATCTGGTGACGCCGACGCCCTGACGATTGGTAGTCAAGTTTTCGGCTTTTGACGGCTTCTCCGTTGCTGGCGCACCCAGGGTTTTGCTGTTGCTGCCGGCAGATGCCATACTCGGCGTCCCCCGACAAATGCACGCTTAAGGTATGACCTATGAACAATGTCCACCGGTATCT
>RFVE01000444.1 GCA_009922585.1 Planctomycetia bacterium | reverse complement strand
GGGCTTGTGTGCCGGATCTGCCAGTGCTGCCCGCAGACACTGCCATCCACTGGCAGATCAGAGGCTGCAATCGCGGCTTGTGTTTCAGTGACATCATCACCGGGAAACTGCATTTCAATGCCGTCGAAGCCAGCTGCTTTGGCAATCTTGAACCGATCGGTCAGGCCTGCCAAGAAAGTTTTGACCATTCTGACCTTCAAGGTTTTTTTCAGCCGGCCTGCCAATGGATCGGGCATTGCTTCAACGTCGGCTGCAATGGCTGGGAGATGCGGAACAACCATCGCTGCCGCGGTGCAGACACCGCAGGTGCCTAGCCACTTACGACGACTCGTCGATAACTGTTTCATGACATCCTTTCCCACCCGTTGAGCCTCCTCATGAACAGCCTGATGAAAAACACCCAAAGACGTGACTCACCGCACCGGCTACCGCTGACAGACGCCCACTCACATCACGGATCGAGCGCCTCTCCAAAGATCAGGACCGCAGAGGCGTACCACTGGTTTGGGGAATACTTCTCGGGATGCTGCTCAAGGTCACTGCGGTTTCGCTCAAAAAGAATGTCACGTTTCTTTGGTGCCTCAGCCGTGAGCGTAACGGTTACCTCGTGGTCGCCAGCTGGCAGCAACCCCAACGACAGCGTGGCGATCCGCCAGTAGGTGCAGTAGCCGTCGATTCGGGCCACCTGCTTGGCTGGCCGATCGTCAACCCGAACATCCACCGTCCCACCGCCGGGCCCAATCAGGTCATAGATGGCGACCTGTCGTCCCGGCACACCCTCCTCGACGGGAATCCGGACCCGAAAACGCAACGTCGCCCCTGCCGCGTTGGCCCGCCAGAGCACCGGCATTCGATTTTCAAATCGTTTCGCCAACGGGTCATCCGCTGGCCCAACCCGCTGCCAGCCAGCATCGACCATTGCAGCAGTGATCGGCACGAGTCTGGCCTGCTCCCAGTTGTCAGCACGTAAGGCCGCCGGCAGATCAACTTGCCCGTCATTGCTGCCGGCCTGCTGCATGTGTTCAAGCGATCGAACCAAGACCTCTGTGTAGAGCTTGTGGCCAGTTTCAACGAGGGGATGAACACCGTCAGTGGAGAACAGCATTGGATCGGCAGCCGGGTCAAATGGTGTCGGCTTCTCACCCTTAAAGACGAGGGTTCCGGCGGCCAACCGACGAGCCACCTCAACCCCGAAATGGACCGTGGGAATTCCGTAGTGATCGGCAACCTCCTCCATCGCTGAGGCTGACCGCTGAAACAGCCCCGCCCGTAGGTCGGGCACCATCCAGTCCGACAGCGTATAGACAAAGCAGATGTCGGTGGTTGGATCGGCCAGACGGATCTGACGAACAATCCCCTCCATCGTCGCCTTGATTTGTTCCGGTGCCGTTCCGCCATCGTTGACAGCAAACTCGACGAAGACGAGGTCGGGGCGTCCAGCAATCACATCCTGCCCAACCCGGAAGGCACCGAGGTTTGAGCCAGTGCCGCCGATGGCGGCGTTGATCTCCCTGAAGCTCACCTGAGGAAAACGTTCTTTCAGCCAGGCCAATGACTGC
>RFVE01000443.1 GCA_009922585.1 Planctomycetia bacterium | reverse complement strand
ATGCGGTTCAAGTGGGGACGGATCTTTGCGTTGCCGGCCAACCGTGACTTCTACGGCCAAACCACCAGCTACTTCATTAAGGATGACCACGATACCCTTCGTGACGACTGCTGGCCGGGGCAGACCTATGGGGCGGTCTCCTTTGCTGAGGGCGTGAAGTTGTTCAATGACGAGCAGTTCCCCAGCCGTGATCCCCGCTATGCAAACATTCGCTGGGGCCGCGATCTGGAGATCTGGATTCTGGAAGGGCGCGACTACCGCAGCCCCAACAACATGCCGGATGGTCCGGAGAAGTCGATCCTTGGAGCCGAACAGAAGGCGTGGCTGTTTCAGACACTGAACAAGTCGAACGCGCGCTTCAAGCTGGTCTTCAGTCCGACGCCGATTGTCGGGCCGGACCGGAAGAACAAACGGGACAATCATGCCAACGAGGTTTTTGCCTTTGAGGGGCGGGAGTTGCGACAGCGGTTCAGCGCGATTCCGGGTGTGATCGTTTTTTGTGGCGATCGACACTGGCAGTACGCTTCAGCCGATTCCGACACCGGCCTCTGGGAATTCGGCTGCGGCCCTGGCAGCGAAAAGCACCAGCTTGGCTGGAAACCGGGTGACGAGTGGCCCGAGCACCGGTTCCTGCGAGTGGCGGGAGGCTTTCTGTCGGGGGAACTTGCCTATCCGACGCCTGAAACGCCAACTCTCACGATCTGCCATCGCGATGTTGACGGCGGTGAGCAGAGCCGGTTCGTGTTTCAACGCCCAGCGAAAGAACTGCAGGTTGAATGACTACGACTGGGCAAAGTCAGAAAGTGTCCGTCGGGCGCGGTGACCGTCTCCCGCTCATACTCCCTGCCTGATGTCGATCTCAGCGGTCAGCACAGCGGGAAATCGATTTTCCGCCCCTCTGTGTCAAGAATCTCAAGAGTTTAGTCACCACACTGATCATTCGGCACTGGACGACCGAGCCACCCTTGGAGGCACTCGTCCATGGCTGCCATCGGGATTACCAACTCTGTCGGCGTGACCGTTCCGCCGAGGCTCGGCTTTCCAACCGGTTTGCCGCAGCGCTTGAGCGGCTGGGCGTTGCACCGGGTGAGCGGGTTTTTGTCTATGCAGGCCGTTCACTGGAGCAGGTAGCCGCGGCCCTCGGCACCCTCAAGGCCCGCTGCCTCTACGCTCCACTGTTTGCCGCCTTCGGCCCCGATCCGGTCGCAGCCCGGGTGGCCATCGCCACGCCCAAGGTTCTGGTCACCACCCAGAGCCTCTTTCGTCGCAAGCTCGCTGGCATCCGCGACAAGTTGGCAGTCATCGAGCACTTGATCATCATTCCTGACGAGCCGCCGCCACTACCGGCCGGCAGTTTCAACTGGCACTATCTGCTCGCTGAATCCCCGGACTCCTACGAGATTGGTGAGACCCTCGACGACAGTCCAGCGCTCCTGCACTTCACCAGCGGCACCACGGGCACGCCGAAAGGAGCGGTACACTCGCACGCGGCCGTCGTCGCCCATCAGGTGACCGGTCGGCTGGCCCTCGACCTGCACGACGACGACGTCTTCTGGTGCACCGCCGAC